>JAFLEG010000628.1 GCA_017302195.1 Verrucomicrobiota bacterium | reverse complement strand
GCGGCCCGCGAGGGCCTGGCGGCCTTCCAGCCGGCGCCCCAGCGGCTGAGCCCCCTGGCGGCCGCCGGCGTGCACCTGCTGGATGACACCTACAACGCCAACGCGGACTCCATGGCGGCCGCCCTGCAGACCCTGGCGGACCTGCCGTGCGAGGGACGCCGCGTGGCGGTGCTGGGGGACATGGCGGAACTGGGGGCCGACACCGAGGCGGCGCATGCGGAGGTGGGGCGGCTGGCGGCCCGGCTGGAGATTGATTCCGTGCTCACCGTGGGACGCCATGGCCCGGCGACCGCCGCCGCCGCCGGGAGCGGCCGCGGCCGCGCCTATGCGACCCTCGGGGAGGCCACCGCCGCGGTGGTCCATTCGGTGGAGCCCGGGGATGCCGTGCTGGTCAAGGCGTCGCGGTCCAGCCGCCTGGAACGGGTGGTCGCCGCAATGATGAAGCAGTTGGAGCTGCGGGAAATGGCCCGCATGCCGGGGGCCGGATGACCATGCTCTACCACCTGTCCAACCTCTTCCCGTTCGCGCCGTGGTCGGTGTTCAAATATGTGACCTTCCGCAGCGCCGGCGCGGCGGTGACCGCCCTGCTCCTCAGCCTGCTCCTGGGACCACGGATCATTGCCTGGCTCCGGGACCTCCGGTTCCGCCAGGACTACCGTCCCAAGGATGTCGGCACGACCGGGGACGCCACCGCGGCGGCAGCCGACCTGGCCAAGCGGGGGACCCCGACCATGGGGGGCATCCTGATCGTGGGCGTGCTCGATGTCACCGTGCTGCTCTGGGCCCAGTGGAACGCCCAGGTGCTGCTCACCGCGCTGTCGCTCATCGTGCTGGCGGGACTGGGATTCTATGACGACTGGCTCAAGGTGAGCCGGCAGAGCAATGCGGGCAGCAGCTCGCGGCTCAAGCTGATGGTGCAGATCGCCCTCGCCCTGGGCATCGCCCTGTACCTGTGGCGGCTGCCCTCGACCGAGTCGCTGATCACCGACGTCCAGGTGCCGTTCCTGAAGAATCCCCTGCTGGTGGGGGTGCCGGCCGCGGGCATCCAGATCACCATGCTCACCATCGTGGGCAGCTCCAACGCGGTAAACCTCACCGACGGGATGGACGGCCTGGCCACCGGCTGCACGCTGATCACCGCCACGGTCCTGGTGGTGATGACCTACGTCGCCGGCAACGCCGTCTTTGCCCGCTACCTGCTGGTACCGCACGTCCCGGGCGCCAGCGAGCTGACCGTGGTGTGCGCCGCCCTGATCGGCGCGAGCCTGGGATTCCTGTGGTTCAACTGCCATCCGGCGGAGGTGTTCATGGGCGACACCGGATCCCTCGCCCTCGGCGGGGCCCTGGGGATCATGGCCGTGCTGATCCACCAGCCGCTGGTCCTGCCGATCGCCGGCGGGGTGTTTGTGGCGGAGGCGGCGAGCGTGATGCTGCAGGTCGGCTGGTTCAAATTCACCCGCCGGCGCTATGGCACGGGGAGGCGGGTGCTGCTGATGTCCCCGCTGCACCACCATTTCCGGAAGCTCGGCTGGCCGGAATCCAAGATCGTCACGCGCTTCTACATCGTTGCCATCCTGTGCGCCGTCTGCGCCCTGAGCACCCTCAAGATCCGCTGACATGCCCGCCATTTTCCAGCTCCGGCCATTCGCCCCTTGCAGCCGCCGCCGGCATCCCTTTAATGGGCGTTGCGGTGCTTCGGTGACGGCGCGCCGCGAGGTGGCGTGCATCGCGGCGCCAGCCGGTGTGAACCAGTTCGTTTTCCAGTCCGGGAACGGTGTCCTGCGGGCAACCGCAGACGGAATTCCTCCGGCTGTGTCCTCCCCGGGTGGCGGAGACCACATCGTTCGTCCGCCGCATGCGGGCTTTCCCGGACTTCGGGGCGGATTGAGGGTCCGTTCCCGCATCCCAAGCCATCTCAATCCCATCCCTAGACTGCGCCCGTGAACGGCGTCCTGAATCCATGAGCACTCCCAATCCGTTGGTTCCCCAAGGCTCCCTGCTGGAGCAGCAGGCCAAGAGCAAGTCCACCGTCCAGGTCGCGGCCTTCATCGTCGCGCTGCATGTGGTCATTCTTGGCGGACTGCTGTTCCTTGGCTGCAAAAAGGAGGAGAAACCGCTGGAGCCCAGCCTGACTGACACGCTGATTTCCCCGCCGCCCGTCTCGGGCGACTCCAATGCCCTGCCGGCCGACCCGTTTGCCACGCCCACCAATGCCGTGGCCGGCACCGCCGACTCCGGTTTCGGAGCGGCGCCGGTGGTGAACCCCGACCCCGTCCCCCTGGCGCCGGCCACGCCGATCCCGTCCTTCACTCCGGATCCCCTGCCGCTGACGACACCGTCCCTGCCGGCCGGCGCCGAGTACGTGGTGCAGAAGGGCGACGCCGCCTACAAGGTCGCCAAGGCCCGCGGCGTGAGCCTCAAGCAACTGCAGGAGGCCAATCCCAATGTGGATCTGGCCAAGCTCAAGATCGGACAGAAGCTCCAGGTGCCGGCCCCGGCGCTGGCATCCGCCGCCGCAACCGCTGCTGCCGGAGCATCCTCGCCCCCCGACGACGCACCAGGAGCGGTTTGGGTGGCCATGGGGCTGCTGTGATGGTACTTATTGGTCTCTCTAGAATCGCTGGTGGTCGGAAAGCACCTCCGTTGTGACCGAACACCAATCCTTGGCAGTGGAGCAAGAATCACGCTCCTACTCGCGTGACGCACTAGTTTTCAAAGCAATGATGTGGCTCCCACCACCCTGCTGGACATGCACGTCTTGATTCTGCCTGAGACGTGGGAGATCGGGCGGGGAGGATCACAGGAGATTTACTCGAATGAGATTGAAACAGCTGCTTTCTCCTGCCTAGCTACTCTAGCGATGACTGGCTGGAATGCTCGCCGGTGCACCCGGTAACCATCGCTTCTCGGGCACCTGCTCGACTTTGCGATCTTCCTAGCTAGTAGGGAGTCGCCAAGCAAGCAAACAGAGGGGCGAAGTAGCACAGCAGTGTAGTAGTGGTACTCGGAAGCTCCTCTCTACGTACTATGATAACGCGAGAGGAGCTTGGCATCCTCCTCCATCCATGGTGAAAACGGGGGATGACTTGGCGTTGCGCAGACTACTTCGTATGGCAGAACACGATTGCAACTCAATAAAAAGAAGGAATCTGAACAATCTATTCAATAGCACAAATGTTGTTCCGTTTTATGTTCCCCTTAGTAAAGAATAATTTATTGTGTTTTTCTTGACGATGACGATGTCTGCAATACTGATGTCACAAAACCAAGCAAATCGAGTAGGATCCGAGGACGCTCAGAGGAGGGTCGAAGCCACCACTGATGACAGAG
>JAFLEG010000627.1 GCA_017302195.1 Verrucomicrobiota bacterium | reverse complement strand
GCAGCCTGCTGAGCCGCGGGCGCATTGCCTTCACCAACGATGTGCCTGCGCATCTTCTCATCGACGCCGACCGCGAGCAGCTATCCCGCATCCTCACCAATCTGGTGCGCAACGCCGTGCAGGCGCTGGAGAGCGAGCAGCCGGAGGGGCCACGGATTGCCGTTGCTGCCGAGCGCGGGCCTGCGGGCGCAACTGTCAGGGTGAGTGACAATGGCCCCGGCATCCCGCCCGCCGTGCGCAGCAAGGTGTTCGAGGCCTTCCAGACGGCGGCGCGCGCCGGCGGCACGGGGCTCGGCCTTGCCATCTCCGCCGAGCTGGTTCAGGCCCATGGCGGCATGATCGAGGTCTCCGAAACGGGAGCCTCCGGCACGGTCTTCGCCTTCACGATTCCAGACCGCGCGGCCTACCGCATGCCTGACGCCGTCGCGGGCGGTACGTGGGAGGCGTTCGAGCGCGTGCTTCAGCAGTGTGGGTACTTCGAGGGCGGACTGCGGAAGACCGAGGCGGCCCGCGCCATCGGAGGCGGCCCCGGGGAGCCGGCGGCGGCGCTCCGACTGGAGCAGCTTGCCGGGGAGCTGGAATTCCCCTCGGACGAGGAATGGCGGCTGACCTGGCTGGATGCCGCGGTCAATGGCATGCATCTCGAGGCGATGGGCGTGCTCCGCAACGCGGACTTCTTCCGTGCGCGATCCTCGGCAAGCGGGGCGGCGGCGCCGCGGCGGTCCGGGGACCTCCGGATTCCGGCGCTGGCCCGGATGCTGAACCGGCTGGACGACATGACGTTTTCCGCACCGCCCAAGCTGGACCTGCAGTTCGCCGTGGACGGCGAACATCTGCAGCAGACCGTGCTCCAGCTCCGCCTGGGAACCACCGGCGTCCGCGGGGCGGACGGGGAATTTGACGATCTGCGGCTGAGCGTGGAGGTCCAGCCCGCTCGGGAGATCCCCGGTCATTCCCGCGGCGTGGTGCGCCTGGATTCCGCGGCCGCGCGCACACCCTGGGGCGCCTTCGATTCGCTGGGATTCCAGGGCCATGTCGTCTTTGTGCCCACCAATCCCTGGCCACGCTCGGTGGACTGGACCCTGGATGCCGGCTCGCTTTCCCAGGAATTCGGCCGCCTGGAGCGGCTCCGACTCTCCGGCGCGACCCGGGCGGACGATGGGGCATCCGGACCGGCGGTGCCGGCCCCGGCCCTGGATCCGATTCGACGCATCGCGCGCGAAGAACGGCCTGCCGGGTCCGGCTTCACCACCGATCTGGACCTGACCGCCATCGAATACCGCAGCCGGTGGGGCACGGTGTCGAACCTGTCGCTGTCCGCGCAGGCCTGGAATGTCGCCGGAGACTGGAAACCCCGGGCGCTGGATGGACGCCTGGTGGCCGACCGGACCGCGACCGACCATGCGCTGGCCCGGCGTCTTGAAGTGGTGGGGAGCGCCCTGCCGGTGGCCCCGGTGGATCAGCCCAAGCTGGAAGGCCTCTGGGCCTCGCTGATGCCATGGCGGATCCACGCCCGCGTCGCCTCGCGGGAGGTGCTCCTGCCGCAGGGGCCTTCGGCCGATGGCTTCCAGATGCGGCTGGACTGGCATCAGGGTCTGCTGCGCATCGGAAACCTGGAGGCGCGCCTGCCGGAGGCGACGCTGGTCGCCACCGGATCGGTCCAGGCGCTCACCGGCGAGACCACGGTCGCGCTGCAGGGCATGGTGGAGCCCCTGCGGCTGCAGTCCGTGCTGCCCCCCTCGGTCTGGGGAGCGCTCACCAATCTGGATCTCGGGCCGGGATGCCAGATCCACTTCGAGTCGCATGCCGAGGCCTCGCTGCCAGCGACGCTGACCACTCTGGACTCCCTGCCCGACGCGCTGCGCTCCACCCTCCGGGCCCAGGGCGCCGTGTGGTCCACGAACCTGGTGGTCGGCGGACTGGAGTTCACCGAGGTGCGGATTCCCATCGCCTGGACGCCCGGAGAGGCCCGGGTCGAGGACATGCGCTGGCGCCGCGGGGAGGAGGCGCTTCATGCCACGGCGGAGGCCCTGCCCACGGAGGGACGCTGGCACGCGCGGCTCGAGGGGCGGTTCGACCCGCTGGACGTCGGGCCGCTGATCCGCTCCGAGGGGCTTACCCGGCAGTTCAACCTCATCCAGCTTTCCCAGCCGCCAGCCGTCTCGGGCGAACTCTGGGGTGACTGGAAGGATCCGGGCCGGCTCGGCGCCTCGCTTCAGGTGGCGCTGACCAACGCCACCTACCGCGGCGAGCCGATCACCGAACTGCGCACCACGCTCACCTACACCAACCGGCAGCTCGTGTTCACCGGCACCGAGCTGCGGCAGGGCACCAATGAGGCCCTCGCCCCCGTGCTGCACTACGACATCCCGGCCCAACTGCTGCGCGTGACCAACGGCTACTCGACCCTGGACGTGGCCTCGCTGGCCCGGGCCATCGGCCCGAAGACGGCCAAGGTCCTCGCCCCTTACGAGTTCCTGGAAGCTCCCGCGGTCCGGGTCAACGGGTCCATCCCGGTCACGGATGATGCGGTCGGAGACGTGGAGTTCCAGGCGCGCCTGCCCCGGCTGCACTGGTGGTACTTCGAGTTCGACAACCTCCTGGCCACCGTCCGCTGGGCCGGGAACCAGATCACGCTGACCAATGTGGCCGGGGGATTCTACGGCGGTCTGGTGAGTGCGGAGGTCGGGGTGAATGTCACCGACCGAAAGGACGCCGTGTTCCGGTTCAACGCCTCGTACACCGACGTGGACATCAGCCGTCTCATGGCCGACCTGACCACCAGCACCAACCGCCTGGAGGGTGTGCTCAGCGGCGAGGTCAGCGTCCAGGAGGGCCACGGCGACGCAACCCGGCCCTGGACCGGCTACGGCAATGCCCAATTGCGCAACGGCTACCTGTGGAACCTGCCGCTGTTCGGGCTGCTGTCCCCGGCCTTTGAGAGCGTGTCTCCCGGACTGGGATCGGCCCGGTTCCGCGACGGCAACGCGCTCTTCACCATCACCAACCGGGCGGTGGACTTCCGCAGGGTCGAACTGCTGTCCCCCGCCATGCGGCTCCAGATGCAGGGCGAGGTGGACTTCACCGGGAATGTCCGGATGGTCCTGGAAGCGGAACCGCTCCGGGACCTCCCCCTGTTTGGCCCGCTGGTCAACCTGGTGCTGAGCCCGGTGACCAAGCTGATGGAATACGACATCACCGGCACCCTGGAGAAGCCCGAGGCGGAATTGCGCCACGTGCCGTCCTTCCTGCTGATCCCCCTTCAGCCGTTCCACACCCTGAAGAGTGTCTTCGGTTCCTCCGAATCCTCCGCCCGGAAGAACGGGCCTCCCGGAG
>JAFLEG010000626.1 GCA_017302195.1 Verrucomicrobiota bacterium | reverse complement strand
AAGGGAGGGATCACCTCGTTCACCGTCACGGTGAAGGATTTCGTGTCGCTCAGAACCGGAATGCCGGCATCTGTCACCCGGACCGTCACCGGATGCACACCCGGGCCGTCGGACTCGGTCGGAATCCACGACAAGACCCCTGAGGACGTCACAGCGAGGCCTGCCGGCCCGCTGACCAGCGAGTACACCAGCGCCCCGGACGGTCCATCCGGATCCGCTCCATTCAGGCTGAACTGGAGCAGTGCGTGCTCATCCACGAAAAGGGAGGGTGGCTGAACCAATTGCGGCGCGATGTTTGACGCAGTCAACTGCTCCAGCCGGACATAGTCGTACCGGATCCAGGAACTGACTCCTGACACCACGGGGCCGGTGCGCACGATCTCCAGCGTGTTGGGTCCGGCGGTGGCCAACACCTCGGCGGCGTTGAAGTCCACCACCAGTGAGGACGCCTGCACCAGACGCCGGGCATCGAGTTGCGTGGTCTGACCCGCGCCATTGCGGAACCGGATCACCATGTCGTGCACGCCAAAGCCGGGCTGCGTCACGTTGTTGCTGTTGTAGCCGCCGCTGGTGAACTCGAGGCTCAGCCGGAACGTCCGTTCGACGGTCACCTGGTCCGGAGACAGTTGCAGATGGATCCGGTTGGTGCGGTCACCCTCGGTATGCCCGCGTTCCCAAGCCGAAGCAGGCTCGTCGTTGGGCACCTCCAGCGGCGCCGCCAACCCGTTGAATCCCGGGGGATAGACTCCGGCAAAATAGAAGTCGTCGTCCGGTCCCGGGTTGCCGGCCGGATTCGCGTCGAATACCGGATCGCCGGGCAGGCGGGTGACGAGACCAGGCGTTTTGTCGTTCTTCCCGTTTTGCATGCTGAACTCCGCCGAGGGGTCATAGGGTGTCACGTTCGGCTGGTCGTCATTTCCAATCTGCCAAACGGATCGCCCGGCGGAGATTGGTCCCGCCATGGTCACCGGAACGAGGGCTGATCCACCTTGAGCGCCAAGATTGTCCGTCGCCACCGCGCTCAGCAGGTGAGTGCCCGCGGGTGCCAGCAGCCAGTCAAAGCGGTAGGGAGCGATTGAATCGGTTCCGAGGGGGACTCCATCGGCCAGGAAGGTCACCGACTCCACCGTACCGTCGCTGTCCAACGCGTCGGCCGTCATCACCACGGTGGATCCGGCGGGCAGCACCGCTCCCGAGGAAGGGGAACTGAGCACTGCCGACGGGGCCAGGTTGGCCGTCTCCTTCAGCAGGGTGAAGTGATCGTTGGTCAGACCCGTGCTGGTCAGAAACCGGGCGTCCAGTCGCGGCCCGTGCACCTCCACGATCATCGAACCCAGTTGGTTCAGGGAGACAAACATCGCCGGGTGATTGAGGTCCCCGCCGCTGATCTTTCCCGCGCTGCCGGTCACCGCATACACCGCGCCACCGTGGGTCACCGGGCCGCCACCCGCCTTGAGATACGGACCGGTGCCTCCATCCCGGCCGTCGCCGCCGTCGAGCTTCATCGCCGGGGTCAGCGTGTCCGAGGTGCCGTAGTGACCATCCAGCAGGTACGAGCGTTCATAACTGTGGCTGTGACCGCCCAGCACCAGGTCCACTCCATAGGCTTCCAGCAGGGGCATCGCATGGACCCGCATGTCCCTCAGCCGTCCTGAGCTGTCCGTGGTGTCGTCCGAATCATGGGACCCCTTGGTGTAGGGCGGATGATGGAAGAACGCGATCAGCCATTCCGCATCGTTCTGTGCGAGATCCTGCTCCAGCCAGGTCAACATCGGGGCGCCGGGCGAGCGGTCTGATGTCATTGAGTCCAGGCATACAAAATGAACGTTCCCGTAGTTGAAGGAGTAGTACTTCAGGGTTCCTGAAGGTACCCCGCCGCCCTGTCCCAGGGACGGCGCGTCGAAGATCTTGAAGTAGGGAGTCGTGGCCAGGTTGGGGTTTGAGGACCCTGCCGTGTCATGATTCCCGATGGTGGAGAGGACGGCCGTTGTCCGGAAGATCGCCGGATACATGTCAAACATGCCCCGCTGGTACTCGGCATCCGTGCCGCTGTTGTAGGCGTTGTCGCCCAGCAGGAGGATCAGGTCGGTGTACCGGGAACCGGCAAAAGCGTAAAAGGCGTCGCGGACTGCGGACTGGCTCGCGGTGCCGGTACCGGCATCCCCGAGAATCCAAAATCGCATCGGTTGGGCAGAGCCCGGCTCCGGGGCGGTGAAGAACACGTGGTCCGCGCCGGCCACCAGATCCCCCGCCGAATGCCCCACCGAATAATAATATCGGGTGTTGGGCAGGAGTCCGGACAGGACCACCGAATGATCCACCCGGGAACCGGCCACCGTCGCCGTCAGGTCGAGGCTGAGCACATTCGTTCCAAGGCGCACGCGGCTGTCGGTCGGGACGCTGGTCCGCCACCGGACCACCATGCTGTCCGGCGTCGGCGTCTGGAGGTACGGCCCCCGGGTCACCACCGGCAATCCAGGCTGGAGCCCCACGAGTTCCAGATCGAAGCTGATGTCGGAACTCCCCGCGCTCTGCTGATGGATCTCGACGGCCACCACGTTGGCACCGGCCACAAGGGGTGTTGTGGCAACCAGGGAGGTGAGGAAGAGCGAAACCTCTTCCTGGCTGGTGGCGGACCCGTTCGCCCGCGTGGTGCTGGTGATGGTACCGGTTGGCAGATTGTTTCGGAAAACCTCCACGCCATTCAGATACACCACCACACCGTCGTCCCGCAGCACGCGGAGGTTCAGGGCGGTGAACAGAGCGGGATCCTCGATGGTGAATGGCTTGCGAAAGTAGGTGGTGATGTATCGGGAGGCTGGATCCGGCCCGTATCCGACCACCGTTGCCTCATCTCCGTCGCCATACCCCAGCGGTGCCGGTCCCCAGGCCCAGCCGGCATCGTTGAACGCGCCTTCCCGCCAGGCTGTCCCGGGGTTGGTTCCGTTGTCCAGATACCGCCAGGTGGACCCCGCCGGGATCAGGAGGACATCGCCCAAGGCGCCGCCTGGAAGCCCCAGGAGCATCAGCCACATCAACCAGGAACGCCAACGCCGGCAGTCCATCGAGGGCTCTTGAGGGGGAAAGACTGGGGAATTCATGAGCGCTTTTGGAAAGACCGCCGCCGGTTCCGCACGATCCCGACACCCGGTCTTCGCTCATAACCGCTTGTCGGTGGCCCAGTTTTTGATCTTCCCCGTTGGTGCCCTGCATTTGTAGGTAAGGCTTCGGCCGCCAGCAAGGGAAATGGTTGGATTCCTTGCGGCTCACGGCTTGAGGCGGGACGAAGCGGCGGGGGGACTCAGTCATGGAGCCGATTCTCTGGGGAGTGCACGCGCCTTGC
>JAFLEG010000625.1 GCA_017302195.1 Verrucomicrobiota bacterium | reverse complement strand
CCTCCGCGCAGCGCGGCGGGCCACTGGCCCAGCAGCGCCGGCTGCGCGCGCAGCACCGCCGGGGTCAGGAACAGCGCCAGTGACAGAAATTTGAGCAGCCGGAATTGGCCCATGACACGTCGGAGCGGGGGTGGTTGAAGATTACAAGCCTCCATTGCAGTCTCCCGCTCCTTTCTATCCTCATTTTCGCCCAATCTGCAAGCACATGCGCCAAACGATTTGGCATCATCGAACCTGCTTCACGCGATTCGGCCGCGTTCTGCGGCTAATCACCGGATTCCCCAGCAGAAGGGATCGGATTCCCCCAGCAGCAGCGTGGCCTCCGCAGTGACGTGCGCCGTGCCGGTGACGGTCGGCTGGATCAGGCCTTTCGCACGGTCCACCCACCGGTAGCGTCCCTGGAACGTGCTGCCGAGAATGCTCTCCTGGACCCAGGGTTCGTCCTCCGCGAGCCGTCCATCCGCCGCGAGGCAGGCGAGCTTGGCGCTGGTACCGGTGCCGCAGGGGGAGCGGTCGTAGGCCTTGCCGGGACACAGCACGAAGTTGCGCGAGGATCCCCCCGCGGTCTGCGGCGGCCCGAAGAGCTCGACGTGATCCACTTCGGGAAATCCCTGGACATTCACCGCCTGCCGGATCCGCCAGCTCCGGTCGGTGAGGGACTCCACCTCCCGGAGATCCAGGGGCCAGACGGGCTCGCGGACCAGGAAGAACCAGTTGCCGCCCCAGGCCACGTCACCGGTGACCGGCCCGATCCCGGGCACCGACACCGTCACCGCGCGTGCGGCGCGGTGGGAGGGCACATTGGCCACGGAGACCGAGCGGTCCGGATGCAGCGTGGCGGTCACCACACCGACCACCGTTTCCAGGCGATGTTCCCCGGGACCCAGACGTCCCAGGTGGGCCAGGGTCACCATGAGTCCGATGGTGCCGTGCCCGCACATGCCGAGCAGCCCCACGTTGTTGAAGAAGAGCACCCCGGCCGCGCAGGTGGGGTCAGACGGCGGCACGAGCAGCGCGCCCACCAGCACGTCCGATCCGCGCGGTTCGTGAACGACGGCGGAGCGGAAGCGATCGTGCTCGCGCCGGAACACCTCCCCCTGCGCGGCGACGCTGCCGCCGCCGAGATCCGGTCCTCCGGCGATCACCACCCGGGTCGGCTCCCCTCCGGTGTGGGAATCCACCACCGCCACCCGGCGGTACCCCGCGCCTTCAGGAGCCACGCGCGGCCCCCTCCGGCGGACGGACATCCTTCATTCCCGAAAAATTCCCGTTCTCGCAACAGGACACGAAGGTCTCGGTGACCGTCTTCAGCTCCTCCCACCGTTTCCGGATGGTGCGGGCCTCGGCGCTGTCGATGCGGCTGTCCCCGGCCGCCGCCGCGATGACGGCCAGAAGGTCGGCAAACTCCTGAACGATCTCGTTGGTGGCCGGGATGAGGAACTCCGGATGCGAGGTGTTGTTCCGCGGATTCTTGATGAAGAACCCCCCGAACCGCTGGCAGAGCCAGTGGATGACCCGCGGATCCCGGGACGACTGCATCAGCAGGTCCACACGATCCAACGGATTGCCGCCGCCGGCCCCCTCGGATTCCGGAGCTTCCGCCCACTTGTAGATGAGCGACAGCGACAGGCCGAGGTCCGCCGCGATCTGCTTGGCGCTGGTGGTCTTGAGGACCTCGCGCAGAAGCTCATGGGACTGCATGCCCGGGGTGTACCCTCTTGGCCCGCGGAGGCAAGGCCGGGATCGCGTCCCGGAGACCGGGCGATGACGATCGGATGTCCATTCTGTAATGCGGCGGACAGGCCCCGGACACCGGGGTGGCGTCTAGTCGGGCAAATGAATTCGAATCCCGCCCCCAACGCCGGTTCCAGGCCGGCCAAGCCTCCGCCGCTCGTCCCGTCTCCGTCTCCGTCCGCCCCGCCAGGGCATCCGGTTGCCGCGCCGCGCCGCTTCATCGTCAACCGTCCGCCGCCGGCCCGGACGCGATGCGGGGCGGCCAAGCACTGACAACCCTCCCGCCGGGGACGTCGGGTTCCTCAGGCGTTGGGGGAGGAGGGAGAAGTGAAGGGCAGCGCCACCACCTGGACCGGCACCTCGCCGCCCGCGGTGCGCCACTGCAGTTCGGTGCCGGGCGTGTTGGCTTCGCGTCGCACATAGGCCATGGCCAGCAGGGCGCCGTGGCGCGGGGAAAGCCGGGCGCTGGTGACCTGGCCGACCTGGCGTCCGTTGTGAAACAGCGGATCTCCCTTCGCGGGCGGCTGGCGGGCACCGTCCGGAAAGCGCAGACCCCGGAGGGACTTGGTGACCTGACCGTAGGTGCGGATCCGCGCGATGGTCTCCTGCCCCGTGTAGCATCCCTTGGAGTAGCTGATGGCCTCGCGGTCCAGTCCGGCCTCGGGCGGCAGATGGGACTCATCCATGTCCACGGGGAACCGCGGAATGCCCGCCTCGAACCGGGCCAGGTCCAGGGCCTCAAAACCCACCAGACATCCGCCGAGATCCCGCGCGGCCGCCGCCGCATGGTCCAGCACCGCCTCCTGGGAATCCACCGGCACGAAGAGATCGGCGCCCGGAGCACCGGCCCGCGGCCGGTTCACCAGGTACAGGTCGCCGAGGGTGGGATCGGAAGCCGCGGACACGGCAAACTTCGGCTCGGGGATGCCCGGGAACAGCTCCAGCCGCTGCAGCAGGGTGCCGGTCCCCGGCCCCTGGAAGGTGAGCAGCCCGTAGTGGGGGGCGACGTCCACCACCTGGACATCCTCCGCCACGATGTGGTGCTCCAGACGTTCGATCAGCGCCGCCGTCAGACCGGGTTCGAAGTCGAGCAGCAGCTCCTCCGCGAGGGCCAGGATGGCGACATCGGCCACCAGCCTCCCCTTGGGCGTGCAGAAGGCCGCCGCGCAGCCGCGTCCCACGGCGAGGGCGCGGACGTCATTGGTGACCTGCCCGTTGAGCAGCCGCACCCGGTCGGCGCCCGTGAGGCAGAGGCGTCCGCGAAATCCCAGGTCGCACACGCCCACCGCCGCGCCCAGCGCGGCGTGCTCGGCGGCCGGATCCCCATAGTCGGCGACCACCTCCATCCCGGAGAGTTCCGAGAACCGGGCACCCAGGGCCGCGTGAACCTCGTGCAGTCGAAGCGCTGTCACGCCGCGCAGCCTAGCGCAGCGCCCGCCCCGCGTCATGGCTGCCGTGCGGCATCCGGGGGGCGGGCCTCACCCCCGGGACGCAGGGCGGTGAGCAAGGAGGGTGAAGTGAGGTTGGGGTAGAGCGGGTTAGGGCGATTGTGGTGGCGCCCGGGCTTGGGGTCTGATGGAGTTTGGTCATGGCAGTGCACCTGGCGAACACGGAGGG
>JAFLEG010000624.1:2800-3354 GCA_017302195.1 Verrucomicrobiota bacterium | reverse complement strand
GTCCATTGGCGCCCTCGATGCCGATGCCCACGTTGCCCCGGCTGGAGTAGAAGGCGACCTGCCAGTCGGTGTCCGCCAGGGGCAGCAACGCCTGGTTGGTAAAGTAGGGTCCCGGATTGGTCTGCCATCCCGGTTTGATCACGAGTCCGCCGATCTGCACCGGTTCGGCGTTGGTGTCGTAGATGACCGCGTTGGTGAAGGGACGAAAGCTCTCCAGAGCGCCCACCGTCAGGACGTTCTTGGCGTTGCCGGGCGAGGAGATGGTCCCCGGGATGCCGCCCACACCATTGTTCCCGCCGAAGCCGCTGTTGCCCGCAGAGAAGACATAAAGAATGGGCTGGTCGCCGGTGTCCTGTGGCAGCGCATCCCGGACCGCGGCGTCGTAGCTCGCCGAGTGGCTGGAGTACTCGTATTCATCGAGTCCCACGTAGCCCCAGGAGTTGTTGGAGATCAGGACATCCTCCGGCGTGTTGAAACGTTCCGGCGCCTGGGCGGCGGTCTCCTGGAGAAAGGCATCCCCGGAGGCGGGTCCGAAGAGCAGATCCACCGGCAGC
>JAFLEG010000624.1:0-2790 GCA_017302195.1 Verrucomicrobiota bacterium | reverse complement strand
GAACAGGGAGGCCTTCGGGGCCTTGCCCTTGAAATTGGCATTGGTGACCGAACCGGTGGGCGGCCCATCGGGAAGCTGGTTGATGGTATCCGACTGGGATCCATCCCCGGCAATGATGCCAGCCACATGGGTCCCGTGGCCGTCGGGATCCGTGAGAATCTGGTTCTGGCCGGCGATGGTGAACACCCGCCCCGTCAGATCAGGCTGGGTGGCGTCCACGCCGGAGTCGTTCACGTTGACCAGCACCTGGTCGCCATCGAGGTCCTCGAAGGAGTCGGTGTTGTCCGGCAGGGTGGTTGATCCCAGCGAATAGGCGGTCAGATCATTGGCAAACCGGACCTGCCGGCGCGGCTCCACGCGGTGCACGGAAGGCAGTGCTGCGAGCGCTGCCAGGCCGCCGGCAGGCGGCTCCACCGTGAGGAGAGTGCCGAACGGCCCCCGCTCGCGTCGGATCACCCGGACACCCAGTGCCGTCAGCTCCGGCAGGTCGGCGGGCGCCTCCGGAATGGTGAGGATCAACTGCTGCCCTTCGGACAGCGGGGTCCCGGATAGGGCCAGATCGAGCAGGCCGGGGGTCAGCTTGAAGTAGGGCTCCAGCGGCATCACGGCGGTCGTGCCGGAGGCCGTCGCCAACCGCTCCGCGGTGGCGGCGTCCCCGCGCACCAGCAGCGCGTTGTTGGGCACGTAGGAAAGCACCTCGCCGCCGGCCGCGGCGATGGCGGCGCGGAAAGCCGGGGTGACCGGTCCGTCGGATTGGACAATCCAGGCCTCGGCCGGCGCTTGGGACCGGAGGGATGCCGGAATCTCCAGGGGCTCACCGGTGGAAGTGTCCACCAGGGCGTTTCTCAGCAGCACCGCGCGATCATTCGCCAGCAACTCCTTCAGCGGGGCCGCGGTGTTCCGCAGCCGGTTGGTCACCTCGGTGTCGGTGAAGCGGGGCGCGGCACCGGCCGGAAGGCTGCGCAGCGCCACCCACCGGGGGGTGACCGGCTGGACCGGCGTGACCGGTGCCGGAGAGGTCACCGCCAGCGGCTGGGTGCCGGCGGCGGGATGAGCGGACGCCACGGAACCGGAGGCGGGGCCCGGACGCAGCCAGCCCCGTTCATGGGCTCGCCAGGAAAGCAGGGCGCAGACGGTCGCGAAGGTCAGCAGGGCCAGTTGGTCGCGGCGGGAGAGGCGCATGGAAGGCGGGGACAGGCGGACGGGACGGGCGCGGCGCGGCTATGGGTTGGAGAACACCACGCGTTGATTCTCGATCACCGGCTCGAGCCGGCGCGGGTCGCCATCGAGGCGGAGCACCGTCTTGGTCACGAACTCGCCGGTGATGGTGTAATTGGTGGTCATGCCGTACAGCGGACCCGGCCGCAGGTTCACGGCGTTCGGCGCGGGCTTCAGGGTCTGGCCATAGGCGTAGATCACGAAGCGCGGCTCATCGGTGCGCAGCAGCGACAGCACCTGCTGTGGCAGACGCTCCAGCACCTCGTCGGTGATGCTCCGGTTGCGGGACCAGTTGGGAATCCGCAGGAAGGGCGCGCGGTCCGACAACATGGGAATCTGGAGCACTTCTCCCAGGGACTGGATCGGGGACTCCATCGTGGGGAGGAACATGCGCACTTCGTTGGCGGAAGTAAACTCAGGGCGCACAAACACGGATTGAATCCCCGCCAGGAAGAAATTGGTGCTGGTGGCGCCTTCCAGGGTCTGGTCGAAGCGACCGGTGAACATCTCCCGCAACTCGGGCGACCCGGGCTCCAGGAAGAAGGGTTCCGGGACGTCGGGACCCGCCGGAGTATCGTTCCGCAGCAGGGGCACCGAGGCCAGCAGCGCGCTCCAGGCGGCGACGTTGGTCTGGTTGACGCCCAACTGGCCGCGTGCCGCGTTCTCGTTGAAGGCGGTTGTAAAGAGGTCCAGCAACTTCCAGTCGTTGGTGGGAGAGGTCCGCCGGTTCCCCGCCCATCCTTCCCACGGGAGCGTGCCACCCGTGTACCGGGTATAGGCCGAAGACTGACCTGGTGGGTCGGATGCCGGGGGCAGCGACTTCAGATAAAGCGACTGCCAGGGGGTGCCGCGATGAATGCGCCCCAACTGGCCGATCCCCGCGTAGCGGAACACCGTGTTGGTGCCGACGGGGAAGGTCCAGTCATCGGGAACCCGGATCTGCGGATCCTTGTAGGCGTAATTGAATGCCGTGCTGTTGGTGTCGGCGGTCTGCTGGGCCGTCCCCAGATTGGCATTGGTACCCCAGGGCGCGAAGGCGTTGATCCGCTTCCGCTGGGGACCGACGTCAAACGCGGTGGAATTGGTGACCGTCAGCGAGATCACCGGCCGCGCCTGCCGCGGAATGCCGGCAAACAATTCCTCGGAAAGCTCCGTGTACTCCCCTTCGGTGATGAGCGCGTATCCGGGGAACAGGTCATCGCGCGTGTAATGCACCAGGGGATCATTGGCCATACGGCGATCCACCATGAAGATCCGGGGGGAGGGATTGAAACCCCCCTCCACCGAGACCTTGGATCCGTAGTCCCTCTGGGCTGCGCCCGAGCCTCCCGCAGGCTGGGTACCGTAGAGGAAGAGATTCATGCCTGCCACGGAGGCCTCGCGCTCCTGAATGTAGCCGCCACCTCCGGGGCTGCTCAGATTGCTCCAGAACGGCTCACGAACCTGGATCTGCCCCACGGCCGCCAACATTTGGTTATCAATGCCTCGCGTGCGGTTGCCGCCGACCAGATTGGTCAGCCAGAAGGTCTGTGGAGTCACCTGACTGCCCCCGCCAAGCAGGGAGCCAAAGAA
>JAFLEG010000623.1 GCA_017302195.1 Verrucomicrobiota bacterium | reverse complement strand
GGCGCGTGCCGCCGCGGACGGCCCCGGCGACGTCCGGCCACAGCCGGTCACCCCGGCGGCGCCGAGCACCACCGCCGCCAGCAACACCCGCCTGAAACGAGGCAATTCCATGCAATACACAGGGCTCCCGGAAGAGACTACCGCTCCCTGACGAATCGAACAGCCCAGGATTCACCGGGAATGTTCCGGCGGGCGCGTCTCAACAACCGGCAGGGCGAACCTCGGGTGAGCCATGCACGTGTGGAGACTCCACCACCTCAGTTCGCCACCCCGCGAATGGCTCGGCGGGGGAGCCTCGCCCCACGCTCGGGGAAGGATGAACGATGAGACGATCACCGTAGGAGACGAGGTTACGAGGCTCTGACTTTCTCCCCCGCCCCGGTCGGCTCTCGCCCAACGCGACGGGATCGCCCCTGCCGAGGGGGAGTTTGAGCCTCACGTCGTCTGCCCCCCGGCGGGGCGACGCTTTGCGGAGCCGTACGCGTATGGAGTTGTTACCGGGTCAATTCGCGGTTGCGCATACGGCTCATTGAAAATTGGCCCCACCCAGCGGACGTCCCCGTCGGGCCGAAATCCAAATCCTCGGGTCTGGCAATTCACCGCAGGAACCACGAACGGTGCGTTGTGCCCCCGTTCCGCATGACACCGCTCGGGTGGCGTGGTTACTTCGCCGAAGTCATGAGTGCCGCACAGCCACGACGGCCACGACGTCTTGCCGTCGCGGCACTACTCTGCGTGGCAGGTCTCGCCGCGATCGTGGCGATGTTCAACCGTACCGGAGACACCCAGGTCCGCATCGCCCGCCTGCGCGCCGCCGGGTATCCGGTGACCGGCTCTGAGCTGGACGCCTGGTACGTGCATCCGCCGGACCATGAGAATCTGGCCACGCCGCTGCTGGAGGCCGGGATGAAGTTCCGCTTCGACAGCATGGACCCCAACCTTCCCCTCTTGGGGAGGTTTCGTGCAGATCCCGACGACAGCCCATGGCCACCCCATGTTCTCCACGCCGCGCGGGAATGTCTGCGGAGGAACTCCATCGCCGTGTACCGATTGCATACGGCATTGGAACGGCCCAAATCGCGGTACCCGATCAACCTCACGCAAGGGTATCAGGAGAAATTTTCCCACCTCGGCAACGTCAGTGATGCCGGAAAGGCCCTGGCCTTGGAAGCCTGTGTCGCCGCAGAAGACAATCGCCCCGACAAAGCGGTGAATGCGATTCTGCTGGCACAACATTTGGCTGACACCCTCGAGGCCGAACCGGCTTACGCGTCGTACCGTTCCGCGATGACCATCCGATGGCACAGCCTCCACGCAGCAGAATTCTTGCTACGCCGGTGTGAACTCTCCCCAACAAACCTTCTCCGACTTCAGGAACGGCTCCTGGCATCGGCCGCAAGCACCTCTCCCGAGCGAGGCATCGCTGGAGACATGGTTAACTGGCTGGATTGGGCGGGACAAAAGATCACGCCCCGTGATCTGGACGCTTTCGGCACCAAACAAGGGGCGGTACTTTCCCTTTATTGGCGCGTTGGCCTTAAGCATCGGGATCTCCGCCTTGGGATACGGTACTTCGATGACATGCTGGCCGCCCTGCGCCTGCCCGCCGACCAACGGGCCGCAGCGGGTCGTGGCATAGAAGATGAGTTTGGCCAACGACTCTCGCACGGTCTCCATCCACTGGCATTCATGATGTTAACCGCCGGAAGCCGCATCGCATGCAGACATGCCACCGACCTGACCCGTCTCCGGGCCGCCGCGACCGCCTGCGCCATTGAGCGATTTCGTCAGAGCGAGGGTCACCTGCCCGAATCGCTGGAAGCCCTGGTTCCGGCATTCATGACCTCGGTTCCCACCGATGCCTTCACCGGCCGGTCGCTGAGCTATCGCCGACTGGACCGCGGGTTTGTCGTGTATGGCGTCGGGGAGGATGGCGTGGATAACGGCGGGCTGCCCCGGGAACGGCGTCCCAATCAGGGCGACCGGAGTTTCGATGACACCTTCACCGTGTCGCGTTGAAGGTCCCGCCCTGATAGGGCGAATCTCCCGGTGGGCGCGTGAAGGCCAGAAGTGGCCGCCCGCCTTGGAGTGCAGCGGCGGGGCGCAGCGGAGACGCCGCTTTGGAACGGCGCGCCAACCTCGAACCGGGCAATCATTCCCCTCCCCGTGCGCCTTCAGCATCCCACGCCAAAGCGGTGGCAAGCCACCGCAGTCCCAAGGCGTGAATGCCTTCACCCTGGTAGGGCGATGGGCGCCCCGCGGGATCCGCCCTCCGCTGGCATCAATGACCTGCCCCCTGGGAACCGCCAGCCTTCCTCGCCTTCCACACCTCGAAAGCAATGGGCAGCAGGCTCACGCCGATGATGCCCACCACCACGAGTTCGAAATTCTTCTTCACGATCGGAATGTTCCCAAAGTACCAGCCGACCGGGAGGATGAGTCCGATCCACAACAGCGCCCCCACCACGTTGAAGGTCATGAACCGCGAATAGGTCATGGCCCCCATGCCGGCGACGAACGGGGCAAAGGTGCGCACGATGGGAACGAAGCGCGCGAGCACGATGGTCTTGGGGCCGTACTTCTCGAAGAAGGCATGGGTGCGGTCCAGGTACTCCCGGCGGATGAGTCGCGGAAAGGCCGCCACCAGGCGGTTGCCGGCATATCGGCCGATCCAGTAGTTGACCGTATCCCCCAGAATCGCCGCCACCAGCATCAGGAATCCGGCCAGCCAGATGTTCAGGCCCGAGTCCGGGTTGGCCGCCACGGCGCCCACGGCAAACACCAGGGAATCGCCGGGAAGAAACGGCGTGATGACCAGGCCCGTCTCGCAGAAGATGATCAGAAACAGGATGCCGTAGATCCACGGACCCTGCGTCCGCGTCAACTCGTACAGGTGGTCGCTGAGGTGGAGCACCACATCGAGCGCCTGTTTCAGGAAATCCATCACGGGGCGGGACGTTGCGGGAACTTCGCCTTGCCGGGCAAGCGGGTTGTCGGATTACTGGCCCCATGCGCGCCGCAATCCTCCGGGGACGCCGTCAACTGACCATCGAGACGGTGTCCGAAGCCCCGCTGCGCCCCGGCGAGGTCCGGGTCCGCATCGAGGCGGCGCTGACCTGCGGCACCGACCTCAAGGTGTGGAAGCGGGGGTATCACGCCCGGATGCTCCGCCCTCCCTGCGCGTTCGGACATGAGTTCGCCGGCGTGATCTGCGAATCCACCCCGGAGGCCGCCGGCTGGCACCCCGGGGACCGGGTGGTTGCGGCCAATTCGGCACCCTGCGGCGAATGCGATGCCTGCGGGCGCGGCCAGGAGAATCTGTGCACGGGTCTGCTGTTTCTGAATGGTGCCTAT
>JAFLEG010000622.1 GCA_017302195.1 Verrucomicrobiota bacterium | reverse complement strand
GGAGGGGGACGTGCGGCCCCGGAGCCGGGTGACCGGGGTGACCTTCTCGGGACTGACCTTCAGTGATGCCGATTACGAGGCGCCGGCGGACGGCCTGATCTCACCCCAGTCCGCCGTGCCGATGCGGGGCGGATTCCGGGCCACGCATGCGGTGGACTGCCGTGTCGAGGAGTGCGCCGTCGCCAATGTTGCGGGCTACGGCGTGGATCTCGGGCGCGGCACCCAGCGCTGGCGGGTGGTCGGGAACACGGTGCGCGATTCCGGTGCGGGAGGTGTTCGCCTCGGGGAGCCGGGAGACCGGCAACCGGACGCCTTTGACGCCTGCCATTCCCATCAGGTCACGGACAACGAGATCGTCCGCCTCGGACGACTCTTCGCGCCCGGCTGCGGTGTGATCCTGTTCCAGGCCGGCACCAATCGCATCGCTCACAATCACATTGCCGACCTGTACTACACCGGGATTTCGGTGGGCTGGAATTGGGGCTACGAGGTGACACCGTGCCGGAACAACCTGATCGAGTTCAACCGGGTGGAGCAGGTGGGCCAGGGACGGCTCAGCGACATGGGCGGGTTCTACACCCTGGGGCCGCAGTCCGGCACGGTCATCCGCAACAACCTGTTTCGCGACGTGCAGAGCTACCGCTACGGCGGCTGGGCGATGTACACCGACGAGGGCAGCACCGGCATCGTGGTCGAAAACAACGTGGCCTACCGCTGCAGGGACGCCGGATTTCACCAGCATTACGGCCGGGACAATGTCATCCGGAACAATCTGATCGCCTGGAACGAGAACCATTCCGTGATGCGGACCCGCGTGGAGGATCACCGATCCTTCCGGTTCACCCACAATGTCGTCATCACCCGGTCGGGGACGTTGCTCGGCAGCAACTGGGGCGGCACCACCAACCAATTCTGGAGTGATGGCAACGTATGGTTCGACACCCGGCTCGGCACCCACCCGGAACGGTACTCGTTCGCCGGCGAGTCCTGGTCAGCGTGGCGGGCCCGGGGTCAGGACGTGCATTCCGTCATCGCGGATCCCCTGCTGGTGGATCCGGAACGTCCCGAGCTGGGGCTGAGGACGGACTCGCCCGCGTTTGCCCTGGGGTACCGACAGATTGACCTCAGCACCGTGGGTCCGCGGGCGCGGGATCGGCGGGAATGAGGGCTTCGAACCCGACCGGGCCGCGGGACGCCTTCATCCCCCGCGGAAGGATCAGAGCCTGTCCGGAAACTCAGAGGACCCCTCTGAGTTTCCGGACAGGCTCTCAGACCGGCGTGAACCCCCGCCGGCCCAGTTCCGCCAGCGTCCACTGGTACTCGCTCGCCAGCATGTCCTCCACGCGGGGCTGCTTGAGAGCCGCCGGCAGGACCTCCCAGGTGTAGGTCTCCATCTCGAGGTGGTGGCACAGCGCCGGATGCTGCCGCAGGACGTCCAGGGTGCCCCGCACATGATCCGCCGTGGTTCCCAGGGCCCCCGACTCGGGAGCATGGAGGGGCACGTGAAAGTGGATGCGCCATTCCCGGTCGGCCTGGGGCCCGTCGCTGATCGGCGTCGCCAGCGCCTCGTCGAGATCGTGGTAGCGGAAGATCTCCCCATCGGACCGTCGCTCGATGACCTGGTGGAAATAGACCCCGTCCAGAAATGCCTCCAGCGTCCGTCGCGCCTCCGCGGTCGGATGCACCCGGAGGGCATTGCTCAGATGCACCTTGCTCACGCGGATGCCGCGCCGCTTGAAGCGGCCCAGGGCCTCCGCCGGCGCCTCATACTGGAGCGCGAAGTGGCAGGTGTCGTAGTTGACCCCCAGGTGTTCCCGCAACCGCTGGTCGCCGGGACGGTCGGCCTCCAACTGCTCGAAGAAGGTGAGGAACTCGGTGGAGTTCTCCACCGTCCCGAAAGGCTCCGGCTCCAGGCCAAGATGGAACCGGCGTCCGGTCCTCCGGGCCAACTGCTCCTGATGATCCACGCAGCGCCAGAGGTGTTCCCGGGCCTGCCGGAGGCCGCGCTCGCCGAGGACGAACTGCTTGAAGCTCACCGGCACGGTGCTGACCGATCCCTCGATCCCCGGAGGGACCAGGGCCGCCAGGAGGTCGAAGAGGCGGTTGGTGTAGGCCAGCCGGTCGGGCGAGGTCCAGTCCGGCTGGGACACCTGCTCCTTCACCCGGGTGCCATGAAAGGCGCCGTAAGGAAATCCGTTGATCGTGAACACATAGCAGTCCTGCCGCTGCAGCCAGGCCTGGAACTGCTTCAGGGTGTCCGGCTGGATCAGCTCCCGGGACGCCTGATCGCTGAGCCGGAGTCCGATAGCGTACGGACGTCCCGGGGCCACCCGCCTGCGGACCGCGAGCGTGTGCTGTTCCAGGCTCGACAGCGTTTCCGCCCAGTCGCGTCCCCGATGGACATTGGTGCAATAGGCCAGATGCGCGCCGTGCGTGAGCTTCACGGCGTCAGCCTATCGGGACGCAATCCGGGAGTGAAGGAGAAGGGGGTCACGGAGGTGCGCTGAAGTTGGCGAACTCAGGCGGAAACCTCCAGCCGGCCCACCAGGATGGCGCCGGACTCCACAATGAGGTGGCGGGTCTGGGCACCGCCGAAGAGGCGTCCGGTGGCGAAGAGCCGGAGGGTGTGGAGCAGGCGGGGCTCCCCCACCAGCTCGCCGGCAACCTCCACCGCCTCGGCCTGCAGGCCCTCGCGCCAGAAGAAGCACTGGCCCTCGGGAATGACCAGCAGCGGCGTGCGGACCGGTCCCCGCAGGTCGGCGCCGGTGTGCACGGTGACACGCCGCTCGGCGGTGACCTTGCCCTGGATCCGGCCATGCACGGTCACCTCGCCTGCCAGGATCTCGGTGTTGAAGATGTATCCGGACTTTTCCACCCGAAGGCCGCCTTTGGTTCGGAAGCTTTTCGAGACGGCCTGATTTACGGTGTAGTCCTGAAAGTCCAGATGGCTGCTGCAGCGCTTGCACATGGACGACTTGGCGGACACCGGAACCTCCATCTCCGTGCCGCAGTCAAAGCAGGTGACCCTCCGGGTCTCCACGGTCCGGGAGGGGGACACGGGAGGACGCAAGGGCGCCGACCGCAGCAGGTCCCGGACCGGGAGGTGGCGTCCGCATTTGCGGCAGACGGTGGAGATCACCTGCCGTGGTTCCGGCTGGGAATGTCCGCAATGCGGACACGGGACCTGCACCAGGTCTTGGGCTTTGTCGGGCATCCCGGGATGCGCCTGCGGGCGCCGGGGCGGTCAGCGTCCCGGAGGGCGGGTGGGATCCTGCGGGTTTGAGGGCGTGACGTGCGTGGCGCGGCGCAGGCTCTGGACGGTGGGAACGGCAACGAGGGACAGGAGGAAACCGG
>JAFLEG010000621.1 GCA_017302195.1 Verrucomicrobiota bacterium | reverse complement strand
AACTCGAGCTCCGCGAGGCGGTGCCAGGCAAATCCGGATTCCGGGGCCAGCACCGTCGCCACGCGGGCGGCGTCCCGCGCGGTGCGCAGTTCGAACCGGACCTGCTCGCCGTAGCTGCGCGCCAGCCAGTCGCTCGCCAGCACGGGCGCGGTCGCGGACGGTCCCTCCGGCAGTGTGGACGTCACCGCGTCCACCAGTTCACGCAGCGCGCCCACGCCCGGGACGGCGGAGTCCAGGGCGTCCAGCGCCTCCCCGGCTTCGCGGACGCGTCCCACCGAGAGATCCAATGCCGCCCGATAGGTCCGCGCCGCCGCCGAGTCGTCTGGTCGCGGCTCGGGAAGGTCCCGCCGCGCCCCGGCCAGATCTCCGGCCTCATACGCGGCGAGCGATCCGGCAAACCGCTCCCGTTCCCCGGCCCCCCACTCCAGTTCCCCGGACACCAGCACCGCGGGGTAGTAAAACACCCACTGGATCAACCGCTGGATCGGGAGTGCCGGCGTCCGGACCGGCGCTCCGGACAGCGGGACCGTCACCTGTTGTCCCGGGTCCAGCGTCAGCACCCCGGCCGCGGTGTCCAGCGTCACCGCACCGTCCAGCAGTGCCACCCGGGTGGGCCCCGATGCGCCGTCGCTCTCGAGCAGGAATTCCGTGCCCCGGATCGCCCCATGCGCCAGAGGCGTGCCGAACTCGATGTCCATCGGACGCTCGCGGTTCAGAAAATACGCCGCGCCCGATCGCAGGAAGAGGTTGCGACGCGCCCCCGATCCCGTCGGGCTCCGAAGCTCCACCAGGGAATTCTCGCGCAACCGCACCAGGCTCAGATCGGACAGCCGTAAGGTCGCGCGACTCGACCGGCCGGTGCGCAGGTGCGTGCCCACGGCCAGGCGAAGTCCGGTGTGTGCCGCCGTCCACGCGCCGCCCTCCGGACTCCACTCCACGGTTCCCGAGAACTCGAGCAGTTCGGCGGCCTCCGAACCCGCCCCCGGCTCGGCCGCGGACAGCGCTGCAGGGGACAGCAACCGGAGTGCGACCGCGAGCAGCGTCAGCCGCCGTCCGATCCCCGAATGACGCCAGGTGCGCACGGTCGCCGATCAGGATCGCCCGTCCGCCCGGAGTTCAGGCCACTTCTGGAGCCGGCGCAGCAGCGCCTGATGGGTCAGGCCCAGCCGCGCCGCCGCCCGGCGGATTCCCCCCCCCTCCGCCTGAAGGGCGTCGGCGATGAGGCGGTATTCGGAGGCTTCGATCGGACTGAGTTCCCGTGCGGGACGTTCCGGTGCGGGGACGGACCCCGCCGTGGAGGCCCCGGACGCCTGGGTCCCCGCCGGTCCGGCGGAATCCGGAATCGGAGCCGATCCCGGCACCGGCACCGGCACTGGCTCCGACAGGGAGGGGGAGGGGGACAGGGCCACCGGGTCTGGCGACTCCGGCAGGAGCCAGCCGAGATCCATGGGCAGCCACTCCGCCGAGGTCGACGACTTCAACAGCGACCGTTCGATCAGGTTCCGCAGCTCCCGGACATTGCCCGGAAAGCGGTACCCGCGGAGCACGGCGAGGTCCGACTCACGGATCAGGGGCTTTCGGCGGGCGTATTTGCGGGCGACCTGGCCGAGCAGCGACTCGCACAGGGCGGGGAGATCCTCCAGACGCTCCCGCAACGCCGGAAGCCGGATGCTCAGCACGTCGAGCCGGAATCGCAGGTCCTCCCGGAGACGTCCGGCGCGCACCTCCTCCTCCAGCGAGCGATTGGTCGCGGCGACGACGCGACCGTGGAACGGACGTGCGAGGGTGGACCCCAGGGCGCGGAACTCCCGGTTCTCCAGGAAGCGCAGCAGCTTGGCCTGGAGCGGCAGTGGGATCTCGGCCACCTCGTCCAGAAACAGCGTCCCCCCCTGTGCCGCCTCGATGAGCCCGGCCCGCTTGCGGTCCGCGCCGGTGTAGGCGCCGCGTTCGCTGCCGAAGAGCTCGGACTCGAACATTTCCGCCGGCACCGCGGAGCAGTTCAGCGCCACATAGGGCGTCCGTCCCGCCGCATCTCCGAAGGTGAGCTGGTGCAGTCGGCGGGCCGCCAGATCCTTGCCCGTGCCGGTCTCCCCGAGCAGCAGCACCGGGGCCTCGCGATGTGCGGCCGCCAGCCGCAGCGTGCGCACGATGTCCTGGAACACCGGCGCGGAGCCGACGAAGTCGGCGGTCTCCTCGGGATCCGGACGGCTCAGCCGCAGCCGGGCCCGGCGAAGGGAGGCGGTGAAGTCCGCCGCCCCGATCGGCTTGGTGAGATAGTCGAACAGCCCGTTGCGAGTCAGCTCCACCGCCTGGGCGAGTTCCGGCGCGCCCGTGATCATCATGACCACCGCGTCGGGACACCGCCGGCGCAGGCGCGGATAGAAGTCGAAGCCGGTGCCATCCCCGAGCCGGTTGTCCAGGACCGCGAGGTCCGGACGGTGCTGCGAGAGGACCGACTCCGCCTCGGCGATGGAACTGCAGGGCAGCGGCTGGCCGCCTTCCTCACGAACCAGGCGGGCCAGCATTCCCGAGAAGCCGGTGTCATCGTCGAGCAGGAGGCAGGAAAAGCCGGCGGTGGACATGGCGGAGCTCATGGATCAGTCAATGCGGATGCGGAAAAACGAGGCGCGGGTGGTCGGAGGGATGGCCACCTCCACGGGAGCGCCGCCTGGGGCGGCCCGTGCCGCCATGATCCAGGCGCCGCCCACGACGGCTTCGGAGGTCTCGACCGAAACCACGGCCTGTCCGGAGGCGGCGAACCGCAGACGTCCGCCCCGGCCGTCGGCGGCGAGCTCTACCCGGGGAGGCAGCCACACGGATACCAGGATCGGCCCCGACTCGACCGCTCCGGCGTCATTCCGGATGGAAACCGAATAGGCTCCCGCCTGGTCCAGCGCGGCCGGGTGAAGCACCAGGGTGGCGTTGGTGGCGGTCTCCAGCACCGTCGTCCCCAGCTTCCACTGGTAGCGCAGCGGTGCGGAGCCTTCCGCGCCGACGGTCAATTCCAGACGCGTGCCCGCCGCCACGGCAAACGGGCCGGGGGCCGGACCCGCCTGCGGGGGCACGACCACCACCCCGTTGGTTTCGAGGCGGTAATTGAGGTGGGTCAGCCCGCGGGCGCCGTTCACACCATCCACGACGATGAGGTAAGTCCGCCCGGTCTCACACCTCAGGCGCAGACGGCTGGAACGTCCGTCGGGCCCGCCATTGTTGTCACAGGCCAGGGATTGCAGACTGGCATAACCCAGCAGCGGCGGGTCGTAGGTGTACACCTCCAGGACGGTGTCAAAGGCGCTGCCCTGGGTATCGAGATCGAGCCAGCCCGACTGCGGCGGCGCATAGGCAAACCAGTAGGAAGCCCCG
>JAFLEG010000620.1 GCA_017302195.1 Verrucomicrobiota bacterium | reverse complement strand
GCCGGACTGGGAAACACCTTGCGGGCGGCGTAGGCGAGGTCAATGGCCCGTTCCACGCCGTAGCAGAAGCCGAACTCCTTCGCGAGCTTGATGGTCAGCCCGCCGTGTTCGATGCGGCCGCCATTGGCCCGGATGCGCTCGACCAGCTCGCTCCGGTAGTGGGCCACCACCTGGGCCGAGACCGCCTGCATGACATCCGGCCGGCGCAGGTTGACCTTCTTGGGCGGCGGGTTGGGGGATGCTGGAGACACCGATTCATCCATGGTCATGACCCGTCCATCCTAGCTTCCTGTCGCCACGGGTCGAGGGTGTTGTCTTGGGGGTCGCTCAGGACAGCATCCAGTCCACAATCGCCTTCTGGGTGTGCAGGCGGTTCTCGGCCTGGGTGAAGATCGTTGCCGCATGGGCCTCCAGCGTCGCCTCGTCAATCTCCTTGCCCCGGTAGGCCGGCAGGCAGTGCGTGACCAGGGCGCCCGGATTGGCGCGGGCAACCACCGGGGCGTTGATCTGGTATCCGGACAGTTCCTGCAGGCGGCGGGCGGACTCCGATTCCTTGCCCATGGAGACCCACACGTCGGTGTAGAGCAGGTCCGCACCGGCGGCGGCCCAGTGGAGATCGGGAGTACGAACCACCGTCGCACCGGTGGGGAAATACCAGCATTCCGTGCCGGCCGGCGCCCCCGCCGGCGCCGGACCGGGGCTGCCTCCGGCACGACGCAGGAGCTCGTCCCCCGGCTGGTACGAGGCCGGCGCCGCCAGCCGCAGTTGGAATCCCAGCCGGGCCGCCGCAAAAATCCAGCTCGCCGGGACATTGCATGCGGCGTCACCGACGAAGGTCACCAACCGGCCGGTGATCGGCGCCCCTCCCAGTTCCTGGAAGGTGAAGAGGTCGGTCAGGATCTGGCAGGGGTGCTCGTCGTCCGTCAGCGCATTGATCGTCGGAATTCCGGAGTACTGGGCAAATTCCACCACATCCTGCTGCGCAAAGGTCCGCACCACGGCGCCATGAACCATGCGCCCCAGCACCCGCGCCGTGTCGCGGATCGGTTCACCGCGGCCCAGTTGAATGTCCGCCGCGCTGAGAAACATCACGTTCGCGCCCAGTTCCCGAAGCCCGACCTCGAAGCTCACCCGTGTGCGGGTGGAGGACTTGCTGAAGAGCAGCGCCCAGGTTTGGCCGGCCAGCGGCCGGGCATGCGAAGTCCGATGACGTTTGAACCCGGAGACACGGGAAAGAATGGACTCGATGTCGGCCCGGGACAGGTCCTCCAGACTGAGCAGATGTTTCATCGGACGTTTCGACAGATGCGAAAAATGCAGCATGAACGGTTCCACGCGTCCGTGGGAATAGAAAAAGAGCCCGAGGCGGCATCCACATCCATGGCTCAACGTCCCGGATCCGGGGCCGGGCCGGGTGGCAGCCGATCAACAACCGTCATCCACGGCACGACACCCAGGTCCGCGCTCACGAAGTGGCCGGCCGCATGGCCGAAACGGCTTCGAGAAACGCCCGGAGCCGCGCCGGATCCTTGTGTCCGGGCGATGCCTCGACGCCGCTGGAGACATCCACGGCAAAGGGACGCACCTGTTCGATGGCCCCGGCCACATTCCCGGGATTCAGCCCTCCTGCCAGCACCACCGGCAGGCCCGACTGTCCGGCGGCGACCGCCAGGTTCCAGTCGAACCGGGCCCCCGTGCCGCCGGCAACGCCCGGAACCCAGGCGTCCAGCAGGATGGCGTCCACGGAACCGCGGTACGCGGCGACGGCTTCCAGCGTCTCGGGACCGCGCACTCGCAGCGCCTTGATCACCCGGAACCGGTCGCGGAAGGCCCGGCAAACCTCGGGGGACTCGTCGCCATGGAATTGCACGGTGTCCAGTCGGGCCCGCTCGAGAACCGACCGCACCGCATCGGGACGGGCGTCCACGAACAGCGCGACCCGGGCGACGAACGGGGGCAGTCCGTCCACCAGCATTGCGGCCGTTTCAGGCGTCACCCGCCGGGGCGACTCCGGGGCGAAGACAAATCCCAGGGCGTCGGCTCCGGCATCCACCGCGATGCGCGCATCCTCCGCCCGCGTGATGCCGCAGATCTTGACCCTCGTTCTCATGGCCGCCGGTTCCCGCTCACGGCAACGCGGAGATTTCCAGCATCCGCTCCACCGCACGCCGGGCCCGGCGCGCCACCTCCTCGGGCAGTTCCACCCGGGGGGAAAGACGCGTCATGCACTCGTGAAGCTTTTCCAGGGTGTTCATCTTCATGAAGCGGCACTCATTGCAGGCGCAGCGCTCGGTGGGGGCGGGGATGAAGGTCTTGCCCGGACACTCCCGCCGCAGCCGGTGCAGCATGCCCGCCTCGGTGGCGATGATGAAATGCGTCGCCGGCGAGTTCCGGCAGTAGGTGACCATCTTTTCGGTGGAGCAGACTTCGTCGGCCAGCATCCGGACCGCCTTGGTGCACTCCGGATGCGCCACCACCGGGGCGTCCGGATGCTCCCGCCGGATGCGCGTGATCACGGCATGGGTCCACTCGACATGAACGTAGCAGTTGCCCTTCCACAGCGTCATCGGACGCCCGGTCTGCTCCATCACCCAGCCGCCGAGATTCTCATCCGGCACAAAGAGCAGATCGCGGTCCGCGGGCGCATGCTCCACGATCTTGCGGGCATTCCCGCTGGTGCAGATGCAGTCGCTGAGGGCCTTCACCGCCGCCGAGCAGTTGATGTAGGCGATGGTGTAGAAGTTGGGATTGGTCGCCTGCAGGGCCGCCAGCCGGTCGGCCGGACAGCTCTCCTCCAAGGAGCAACCGGCATCGGCGTCGGGGAGGATCACCAGTTTTCCCGGATTCAGGATCTTGGCGGTCTCCGCCATGAAATGCACCCCGCAGAAGACAATGACATCCGCCGGGGTCCGCGCCGCCTGCTGGGCCAGGCCGAGGGAATCCCCGACGTAGTCGGCGACATCCTGGATCTCGGCCACCTGGTAGTTGTGCGCGAGGATGACGGCGTTGTGCCGGCGCTTCAGCGCGAGGATCTCCTGCGACAGGAGATCCAGCCTCTCCGGGGCAATTCCCGGCCGGAGTCCGGCCGGCTGCGTTTCGGGCGCATTGAACACGCCGCAACCTAGGATGACGGGTGCCGGAGTCGAAAGGCAGAAATCAGCACCCTGCGCCGCGCGCCGCGGACGGCCGGTGGCGGCTCCGGCATCCCTTGACGCCTTGATGGACCCTCAGATTTCCATGTCGCGTTGCGATCAAAGGTGAACAGCGTGCGCGCAAAGGCGGACAGGGTGTGCGGGCAAAGGCGGACACCGATGGCCCTGCGGGCCTGGAGGAGGCCGGAGCGTAGCGGAGGCCGACGGAAGGCC
>JAFLEG010000619.1 GCA_017302195.1 Verrucomicrobiota bacterium | reverse complement strand
CAAGTGCCACCATCACCCCAATGAGAAGTGGAGCCAGGACGATTTCTATCAGCTCGCGGCGCATTTCGGTCCGGTGAAGCAGAAGGGCGCGGGCCTGTCCCCGCCGATCTCCGCCGGTACCGAGACCTTCTATTTTTCGCCGGGTGGCACGGTGAAACATCCCGTCAGCGGCACGGTCATGACACCCCGCCCGCCGGATGGACCGGAACTGGGAGAGTCGCCGGGCGATCCCCGGAGGGCGTTGGCGGACTGGCTGACCCGGCCGGAGAACCCCTTCTTCGCACCGGCGGCCGTGAACCGGGTATGGGCCAGCTTCTTTGGCCGGGGACTGGTGCATCCCGTGGACGACTTCCGGACCTCGAATCCCTGCGTGAATCCGGAACTGCTGGCGGCCCTGGCCCGGGACTTTGCGGCCAATGGGTACGACCTGAAGCACCTGATGCGGACCCTTCTGGAGTCCCGGACCTATCAGCTCAGCACGGAGCCCAATGACACCAATCTCGCGGACACGCGGCAGTTCTCGCGATCCTACCGACGACGGCTGCCGGCGGAGGTCCTGATGGACGCCGTCCGGGACGTGACCGGCGTTCCCGACACCTTCGCCGCGCTGCCGGCGGGCGGCCGTGCCATGCAGGTGTGGAGCTACAAGGTGGAATCCCACTTCCTGGATGCCTTCGGCCGCCCCAATTCGAGCAGTGACTGTCCCTGCGAACGCGACCTGCAGTTGAGCGTGGTGCAGAGCCTCCACCTCATGAACTCCCGGAGCGTGCAGGCCAAGCTCAGCGATCCGCAGGGCCGGGTCCGCCGTTTGGCCGCAGGCCATCAGCCGCCGGAGGACGTGGTGCGCGAGGCCTACCTGACCACCTTGAACCGCGACCCGTCACCCCGCGAGTTGGAGTCGGCGGTGGCGTCGTTCACGGCGGAAGGTGCCACCCGCGAGACGGCAACCGAGGATGTCTTCTGGGCGCTGCTGAACTCACCGGAATTCATCCTGAATCACTGACCCACGCCGCCTGCCGACGGGGATCCCCGCTTTCCAAACCGACCCGATGCATCGTAACGTGACTGCACCATGACCGGCCTCACGCACAACTGCGCCGGCATCCGCCGCCGGGACTTCCTCCAACTCGGACTGGGCGGCGCGCTCGGACTCGGGTTTGCCGACATCCTGCGCGGACGGGCCCTGGGGGCCCCGGCGCCGGGGTCCCGGACCGTGGCCACGCCGCGTCCGGTGAACTGCATCCTGATCTGGCTGGATGGCGGCCCCTCGCATTACGAGACCTTCGATCCCAAGCCCGAGGCGCCGGCCGAGATTCGCGGCTCCTTTCAGACCATTCCCACCGCGGTCCCAGGCATCCGTTTCAGCGAGGCCGTTCCCGAACTGGCCAAGGTCGCGGACCGCTTCACGGTGGTGCGGTCCATCTGTCACAAGGATCCCAACCACGGGGGCGGGAACCATTACCTGATGACCGGGGCCCCCACGCCCGTCCCCGTGGCGTGCGGCGCGTTCGTGACCTTCCACCCGTCCTTCGGATCGGTGGTGTCCTGGCAGCGCGGTCCGCAGGCAGGGCTGCCGCCGTATGTGTCGCTGCCCTCCGTGACCCGCAGCGGCGGTCCCAATTTTCTCGGAGGCAGGCACGCGCCTTTCGTGATTGATGGGAGTCCCAACGCCGCAAACTTCAAGGTGCGCGATGTGGTGCTGCCGGCGGACATCAGCGAGGGCCGTGCCTCCCGCCGGCGAGAACTGCGCTCCTCGCTGGACTCCATGCAGCGGCATGCCGACCGGCTGGCGGAGGATCCGGCGGTGTCGTTCGACCAGTATCTCCAGCAGGGCGTGGACCTGGTGCTGTCCTCCCAGGCCCAGGCGGCCTTCGACCTGGCCCGGGAGGACGAGAAGGTCCGGGACCGGTACGGCCGCAATGATTTTGCCCAGCGGCTGCTGATGGCCCGGCGTCTGGTGGAGGTGGGGGTGTCGTGGGTGACGGTGAACTCCGGAGGCTGGGATCATCACACCAAGCTGTTCGAGGCCTACAAGGGGGACCATGTGAAGAACATGGACCGGGGCGTCGCGGCCCTGATCCAGGATCTGGACGAACGCGGGCTCCTGGACTCCACGCTGGTGGTGCTGCTGGGCGAGTTCGGACGAACCCCGAAGGTCAACAAGGACGCCGGACGCGATCACTGGCCGAACGCCATGTCGGTCTTGATGGCCGGCGCCGGGTGTCCCCGCGGCGCCATCGTCGGGGCCACCGATGCGAAGGGATACGCCGCGTCCGAAAGGATTTACCGACCCGAGGACTTTGCCGCCTCGGTGTATGCCAAGATGGGGATTGATCCCCATCAGATCCTGCACACCAACACCGGACGCCCGGTGCAGTTGGTCAGCAACGGCCGCCGCATCCGGGAACTGTTCACCTGAAGGAGTCGCGGGGATGGCGGTTCCGGGAGAGAGGGGATGGCGTTCACGGAGGGTTCCGCTGGCGGCGGGAGCGGTGTGGATGATCCTGACCGCCGGGCCGGCGCGATCGGCTGTGCCGGTCCTGGACCACGTGTTTCCCGCAGCCGTGGGTCAGGGAACCACCAACACGGTCACCCTGGTCGGAAAGTTTGATCCCTGGCCGCCGCAGATCTGGCACGACGGGGAGGGCCTGCGCTGGGAGGCGACCACCAACACGGGGGTATTCACCGTCACGGTGGCTCCGGATGCCGCGCCGGGTGTTCGACTGGTACGGGCGTTTCAGCCCGAAGGCATCAGCGCTCCCCGTTTCCTGGTGGTGACTGCGGACGCTCCCACCCCGGAAGTGGAGCCCAACGGCGATCCCGGATCCGCCCAGCAACTGTCGCTCCCGCGCGTCTCGGTGAACGGACGTCTGGAAAAGAACGGAGACGTGGATGGCTACGCTTTCGAACTCACCCCAGGGCAGACACTCGTCGCCTGGCTGGAAGCCTATCAGCTCCTGTCGCCGCTGGATCCGGTCCTGCGGCTTGTGGATCCGAACGGGGTCCCGGTGGCATGGAATCACGACGAACCCCGGTCGCTGGATCCCCGTTTGACCTGGGAGGTCCGGTCCGCCGGAACCCATGTGCTTCAGGTGTTTGGGTTCGCCCATCCGGCCGACTCGGACATCCGGTTCAGCGGCAACGCGCGCGGCGTGTACCGCCTGCACGTCACCACGGAACCGGTGGCCCGCCATCTGTGGCCACTGGGCCTGGAGCGGGCGCCCTCAGTCGAACGGGACGTGCACGGCTGGAACCTCACGGCCCACACCCGCCGCCTGACCCTGAATGGCGCCATATCGGGAACCAATGGATGGGCCTGGGTGGTGCCCCCGGGAACCGTCACACCGGTGGAGGTGCCGTTGGGCGAGGGCCGGGAGCTGGT
>JAFLEG010000062.1 GCA_017302195.1 Verrucomicrobiota bacterium | reverse complement strand
GCCCGTTCCACGATGCGTCCGCGCACGGTGTGATGCACCTGGTCGCGTCCGGCACCGGTGTAGCCGCCCGGTTCGGTATGGCTGCCGGCACTGGCGTGGGTCACGCCGAGGGGCAGGAGTCCGTCCCGGAGCGCCGCCGGTTCGCGCGTGGACAGCACCAGGCCGACATCGGGCAGGAAGAGGCGGAAGGCGGCGAGGAGTTGCGCCAGATCCCTGTCGCCGAGCAGGGTGAGCGGTTGGAATTCGCCGGCGCAGGGACGCAATCGCGGAATGGAGAGGGTGAGGGTGGACTTCCAGCAGTGGCGGAGCAGGTGCGCCGCGTGCGCCGCGGTGGCGATGGCCTCCAGACGCCAGTCGGCGAGCCCATGGAGGGCGCCGATGCCCAGCCGACGGAAGCCGGCTGCGGCCGCGCGCTCCGGACAGTCGAGCCGCCAGTCAAAGTCGCGCTTGGGTCCGGCGGTGTGCATCCGCCCGTACACGGCCCGGTCATAGGTTTCCTGGTACACCACCAGGCCCTCGGCTCCCGCGGCAACCAGGGGTTGGTAGTCCGCCGTTTCCATCGGCCCGACCTCCAGCGACAGCGAGGGTATGAAGGGATGCAGCGCGGCGATGCAGTCCCGCAGGTAGCCGTTGGAGACGAACTTCGGATGCTCGCCGGCGACGAGCAGGAGGTTGCGGAATCCCTGTCCGCTCAGCGCCCGCGCCTCGCGGACCACCTCGTCAACACCCAGGGTCACGCGCAGGATGGGATTGTCCCGGGAGAAGCCGCAGTAGGCGCAGTTGTTGATGCACTCGTTGCTCAGGTAGAGCGGGGCGAACAGCCGGATGACGCGTCCGAAGCGTTGCAGGGTCAGCGTCCGCGCCTGCTGGCAAAGGCCTTCCAGCGTTCCGGACGCCGCCGGGGAGAGCAGCGCGGCGAAGTCGGACAGGGTCCGGGGGCCGGCCGCGAGGATCCGGGCCACCTCCCCGGCTTCCGCCTCGCGCGAACGCTGCAGGAGGTCGGCGAGGGGAAGCGCCTGGAACGCGGCCGAAAACGTCATGTCGGCTGCAGGGTAGCGGGCACCCCGGCGCCAGCAAGCCGCGGGAGCTGTCAGCGTTTCCCGACGCCAGGTTGGGAGAGGCCTCACACCAAGGGCGCGAAGGGCACAGAGGAATCTGAGTCCAGGCCACGGCGATCTCCCTGATGCCCCCTGTGTTCCTGCCAGCGATTTGGCACGCGAGCCGTGAACCATTCGGGATTCGTCGGTGCAGGGAGTGAGTGACACGGAGTTCCTCGCGGCGCGTACGGCTCATTGAAAATTCGCCCCTGCCAAATGTTGGGATTCGCAAAGTTCTTCCCTCCTCAAATTCACCCCTTGAACTTCGGCGGACCGTGCGCAGCTTCCAGTGTCCTGTCGTGGTTGGGTTGTCTGGTCAATAGGGCGGCAGGATGGGGGGCGGTCCGCGGCACTTCGGTGTTCGGGCCGCCCCTTCGTTTTTCTCAAATCGAAGGGACGGGCGGGGCTCACACAGAGGACGCAAAGGGCACAAAGGGCCGGGGAAGGGGAGGGGAAGGAGGAACGATGAGCGTTGAGTGATGAAGTGGGGGCGTAGGGGACGAGGTGACGAGACCCTAACTTCCTCTGCCTTTCTGAAGACTGAACACTTGAAACTGAAAACTCTCCCTGAGTTCGGCTGTCGCCCGGGCCCGGGGATGTTCTCCGCGCAGGTTGAGTGTGAGCCTCACGTCGCCTCCTACCTCCCCCCCGGTGGGGCGAATTTCCTGATGAGCCGTGAGCGTATGGAGGCGCCACCACGGCGATTCGCAGTGGCGCGTTGGCTCGGCTGGAGGCTTGCCGGCCCTTGCGGCTGCGGCGGGAGTGGCGGCATGGTTCGGGTGCTTTCCATGAGCATCGTTGATCGCATTCTGCGTGTCCTCCTTCCCTCCGCGATGGCCTGGTCCCTGTCGCTGATCTCCGGCGCCGCGGCGGCGCTGCACAAGACCGTGCTGGTCACGGATTGTGAGAATCCGATGCAGATGGAGGTGCTCGCGGACGGACGGATCCTCTATGTCGAGCGGGCGGGCCGGGTGAAGCTGTGGAGTCCGGAGACCCGGACTTCGGCTCTGATCGCCAGCCGTGACGTCGAGTCACGCGCCAACAGTTCCACGCCGGCTACCGGCGGTGCCTGGGAGGCTGGTCTGCTGGCCGTCGCCGTGGATCCCGGCTTTGCCCGTAACCACTGGGTGTATCTCTACTACTCGCCCAAGGGTGGCCGTGAGTTCCTCATCTCCCGCCTCACCCTGGACGGCACTCCTCCCGCACTGACCGGGGAAAAGGTCCTGCTGCGCGTCCCGGTGGACCTCGAGGTCTGCTGCCATTACGGGGCCGGTCTGGGGTTTGATGCCGGGGGCAACCTCTACATTTCGACCGGGGACAACACGGTGGGCTTCGAGTGCGATGCCTTCGCGCCCACCGACTACCGCGAGGGCCGCAAGTTCTTCGATGCGGCCCGTTCTGCGGGGAATGCCAATGATCTTCGTGGCAAGATCCTGCGCATTCATCCCGAGCCTGACGGTTCGGTGACCATTCCGGCCGGCAATCTCTTTCCGCCCGGCACGCCCAACACCCGGCCCGAGATCTACGTCATGGGCTGCCGGAATCCGTTCCGCTTCAGCCTCGATGCGCGCAGCGGCACGCTGTATTTCGCAGATGTGGGTCCGGATGCCCCCGCAGCGGTAGCGGAGCGGGGGCCGGCAGGTTTTGACGAATTCAACCGCACGAAGACCGCGGGCAACTTCGGCTGGCCCTTCCTGCTCGCGGACAACCGGCCCTATCGGCAGTACGACTTTGCCACCCGGCAGTCGGGTCCGGCCCAGGACCCCGCCAAGCCGCTGAACCTCTCCCCGCTCAACACCGGTCCCCGGGAGCTGCCGCCCGCCCAGCCCTCGTGGATGCACTATCCCATCGGTCCCTCCGCTCGGTACCCGATCTTCGGCAGCGGCGGCCGCTCCGGATGTGCGGGTCCTGTGTATCACTTCGATGCCGCCCTCGGATCCCCCCGCAAGCTTCCGGCCGAGCATGACAACTGCCTCTTTCTCTACGAGTGGATGCGGAACTGGATCATCGTCGTGAAGCTCGATGAACACGGCGAGCGGGTGGAGATGAAGCGCTTTGCTCCCGAGATGACCTTCCCGCGCCCGACCGATCTGGAGATCGGTCCCGACGGCGCCCTCTACGTGATTGAGTTTGGCACCGGCTGGGAGAACAACGCCGATGCCCGGATCGTGCGGATCGGGGCGGCGCCCTGATCACTCCGCGCTGCCGCAAACTTCAAGCAGATGGCGTCGCGGAGAAAGTGCCATGGCCGGCATCCGGAAGATCGCTGTCTCACACAAAGGCCGCAAAGGCCGCAACGAAAGCGGCGGAGAAGCAACCGGCGGGTGGCCGGACTTCGACCTCCAGAGGTCTGATTCCTTTGCGCCCTTCGGTGCGCCAATGGTGTGAGGCCCTCCAACTCCTGGTCGGATGCCTGCGGCTCTCAGAACTCCGTTGTCGTCACCAGCCCGTCGGCCATGGCGACCACCCGGCCGGCCCGGGCGGCGACGCGGGCATCGTGGGTGGCGATGACCAGCGTGGTGCCGTGTTCGGCGCGCAGATTGAGCAGCAGGTCCAGGATCTCCTCGCCGGTGCGGGAGTCCAGGTTGCCCGTGGGTTCGTCGGCAAGGAGCAGTCCGGGTTCATTGATCAGGCTGCGGGCGATGCAGACCCGCTGCTGTTCCCCGCCGGAAAGCTCGGCCGGCAGATGATCCGTGCGCTCGGACAGCCCCACCCGGCGCAGCAGCTCCCGGGCGCGCTTCACCGTGGGTTCGAGGGGACGCCGGTCCATGCGCGCGGGCAGGATGACGTTCTCCAGGGCGTCGAGTTCCGGCAGCAGGTGATAGGCCTGGAAGACGAATCCCACATGCCGGTTGCGGAAGGTAGTGATGGCGGCCGCGGAGAGACGGGTCAGGAGTTCCCCCTCGAATCGCACCTCGCCGGCATCCGGGCGGTCGAGTCCGCCGAGCAGGTGCAGCAGCGTGCTCTTGCCCGCGCCGGACGCACCGCGCAGGGCAACGAATTCCCCGTGTCCGACGGTGAGGTCCACGCCCCGGAGCACCTCCAGGGTGCGACGTCCCATGGCGTACGATTTGCGGAGGCCGGAGGCCTGCAGGCAGGGATCACTCATTGCGAAGGGCCTGGACGGGTTGCAGCCACGCGGCGCGCAGGGCGGGCAGGACGCCGGCGAGCAGGCAGATCACCAGGGATCCCCCGCAGATCACGGCGACGTCGCCGGGCACGATGCGGGCGGGCAGTCCGGAGAACTGGTAGATGGAGGCGGGGAACAGGTCGAAGCCCAGCCGGTGGTTCATGAAGTGCAGGAACTCGTTGCGGTAGTGCAGGGCCAGCATGCCCAGGACGAACCCGCTGGCCACCCCGAGCACGCCCACCACGGCGCTCTGTCCGAGGAAGAGCATCGCGACGCTGGCCGGACGCGCCCCGAGGGCCTTGAGCACGCCGATCTCGCGGGTCTTCTGCACCACGAAGGTGATCAGGGCGCTCATGTTGCCGAAGGCGGCGACGATCACGATGAAGAACAGGATGTAGAACATCATCGCCTTTTCGGTGGCGAGGGCGTCGAGAAAGGGGCGGTTTTTGGTCAGCCAGTTGCCCACGAAATAGTCAGGACCCAGGACCTGGCGCAGGTGGCGTGTCATGCGCTCGGTGGTCCGCTCGTCCGGACTGTTCAGCATCACGGTCAGCCCCTGAGCCCCCCCGCCGTCGCCCTCGCCCCACAGGTCGGCGCCATCCACCAGTGAGGTGATCATCACGGAGTTGTTCAGGTCGTCCATGCCCAGGTCCAGGATGCCACGCACCCAGTATTCGGCCCCCCCCGTGAACACGTCACCTTCATTCCGGCGCTGGGCCTCGCGCATCTGGCGAAAGGTGGGCACGGAATACACCTCCAGGCGGTCGCCCACCCGGATTTGGTGGTCCGAAGCCAGGCCGACCGGCACCAGAACGCTTTTGGGAGTGAGCCGAAATTCGCCTTGGATGAGGTTGTTGGTGAGGTCGGAGACGCGTCCTTCGAGCTTCGGATCCACCCCGCGGGCGATGACCCCGAACACATGGGAACCGCGTCCGGGATCGGGCTGTGTCTCCACCAGCACTTGGGCGTTGACATACGGGGCGACGCCGCGAACGCCCGCGTTGGTCGCGATGCGGTCCATCAGCGGACGCCAGTCGGCGATGGCGCCCGGTCCAGCCCGCTCCACCCGGAGGTGCGCACTGAACCCGGTGAGGCGCTCCCGCAACTGGATGCCGAATCCGGTCATCACCGAGATCACGATGATCAGCACCGCCACCCCCAGCGCGACGCCGAGGATGCAGATCAGGGTGATGATGGACACGAACGTGCGCTTGGGCCGGAGGTACCGGAGCGCCAGGGCCAGTTCGTAAGGCAGGGACGACATGCGTGGCGCGGAGGCTAGAGCAGGCGGGGCGGGGGGAAAGGAGGAACGATGAATTGGAGGTTCACGGAGCGAACTGCGGCGGGCGCTGGCGGTGCCAGGCCGTCGCCCGCTGATAGGCGGCGGCGGCCTCCAGGGCTGATCCCTCGTCGAAGATTCCTCCCAGAAAGCACAGGCTGACCGGGGCGCCTCCAGCCTTGTCACCGGTCGGCACGACCACGCACGGATGTCCGCTCATGTTGGAAAAGAGCAGTGCATTCCCAGCCCATGCCGGAGCGATCAGGACGTCGAGGTCGCGGAGCAGCGCCGACATGGCGGCCATCAATTCGGTGCGGAGACGGCTGGCCTGCACGTAGTCCACCGCCGGGATGAGATGGGCGCTGCGGAACAGATTGGGCCAGTTGCCAGGCCCCTGCTGGACCAGTTGATCGTCCCGATTGTCGCGCGTGAATTGGTCAAAGGCGGCGGCCGCCTCCACCTCCAGGATCATCCACAGGGGACCGGAGGGCAGGTCCGGCAGGATGACCGGACGGAGTTCGGCCCCGAGGCCCCGGAGTACTTCCAAAGCCGCCAGGTGATTGGTGCGGTGGTCCGTGTCGCCCTCGAGATCGTCCTGAAGGACCCCGAGGCGCAGGGATTTCAGCGGCCTGGTGACATCGAAGCGGAATGGCGCTGCGATGGCGGCGGTGTCCTGACCGTCGGGCCCGCGGATGGCGTCCAGGATCAGCGCGCAGTCCTCCGCGGAACGTGCCAGCGGGCCAAGCTTGTCCAGGGTCCAGCAAAGCGTCATGGCGCCGGTGCGGCTGATGCGTCCGAAGGTGGGACGCAATCCGGTGACTCCGCAGACGGTGGCGGGCGACACGATGGAGCCCAGGGTCTCCGAACCGAGGGCGAAGGGGACCAGGCCGGCAGCCACCGCCGCGGCGGATCCTGCCGAGGATCCGCTGGAGCCCTTGTCCGGCTGCCAGGGATTCCGGGTCAGTCCGCCGAACCAGGTGTCGCCCATGGCGAGTTCGCCCAGGCTGAGTTTGGCCACCAACACCGCCCCGGCTTCCTCCAGCCGGCGGATCACCGTGGCGTCGGACGCGAACATCTGATTGGTGAATGGCGACGCTCCCCAGGTGGTGGGCGTCTCCGCGGTGGCCAGCAGATCCTTGGCGCCATAGGGAATGCCGTGCAGCGGGCCGCGCCAGCGTCCGGACCCAATCTCGGCATCGGCACGGCGGGCTGCCGCCCGGCCGCGTTCCTCCGTCAGGGTGACCACGCAGTGCAGCGTGGGTCCATGGCGTTTGAGCCGGGCCAGGCTGAGTTCGGTCAGCTCCAGCGAGGTGATCTTGCGGGCGCGGATCAGGGCGGCCAGTTCGGCAACCGAGGCGAAGGCCAGGACCTCCCGGTTCTCCGGCAGGGAAACCATCGCTGGCGGCTCCCAAACCACCGGTTCCCCTCCGCGAGGGAGGAGGAATCCCGGCGGGCGCGGATCGAAGGTGAAGGCGGGCGCCAGCGCGTTGGGGAACGGACGGCCGCGCAATTCGGCCAGGGCTGTCAGCCGACGTTCGATGCTCGGGAGCATCTGGGATTGCTCCGCATCGGTGAAGGGGAGTCCGGCCACCCGGAGCGCGCCAGCGAGGTCCGTCCGTGTCACGGTGTTGGTTTCCGCCGCCCAGGTCGCGGTGGTCCACAGCAGCGCGGCGAGGCAAAGTCCCGGGGGGATGGCGTTCATCGAGCGTCGGCAAGCCTATGGACGAGCGGCCTCCGAGGAAAGGCGATGCGGTGTCCCGTCGGTAGGAAACGAGGTGACGAGGCTCTCGCTACCTTCCCCGCTGCGGTCGGCTGTCGCCCCGGGCTGCGGGAGTGCGACGCGGCGGTGGAGTCAGCGTCTCCTGACGTCGTCGCCTACGCGGATCGTTCGCCGATGAGGTGGAGGGCAATCCGGCGCGTATGCGGCCGGGTCCGGTGTTCCCACAGGTAGATGCCCTGCCAGGTGCCGAGGGCCAGACGGCCGTCGCGAACCGGGACGCCCAGATGCACGCCGGTCAGCGTGGCGCGGATGTGTGCGGACATGTCGTCGGGTCCCTCCGCCGTGTGGATGAAGTCCGGGTGACCGTCAGGGACCAACCCGGCCAGGAACGTCTCGAAGTCCGTCCGGACATCGGGGTCGGCATTCTCCTGAATCAGCAGGGATGCTGACGTGTGCTGCAGCAGGAGGGTGCACAGCCCGGATCCGATGCCGGTCTCCCGGACCCACCCGGCGATCCGGGACGTGACCTCATGGAACCCGCGACCGCGGGTTTCCACCACCAGTTCACCGAGGGCCTGCTGCATCGGCGACCAGCAGACCGCAGACGTTCCCCGGGGTGCAAGCCGGACTCCGACAGCCGGACCGCAGTGCCCCTTTCCAACGGACCAGGCTTGGGGCAGTGTCCCGCTCATGCGCGGAGCCCGGCGACCCCTTTCGATGCCCCTCACCCTCCTGTGGGCCCTGCTGGCCCTCCTGACGCTCGCAGGGGCCGGCGGTTGCTCCCGGGCACCCCAGGCCCCGGAGACTTCGGAAGCCGACCCGGTGGATCTCGGGCCGACCACTGCCGCCCAGGTGGCGAAGGCCAAGGCGGAGATGAAGGAGCGGCTGGCGGAGGCTCCACCGGCGCCCCCGCCTTCCGCTCCGGCGATCAGCGAACCCGTCGCCGGAAAGCCCCGGGCGCCGAAGGACGGAGAACAGGTCTGCTTCGTCTGCGAGGCCAAGGGGGAGGTGCCCTGTTCGGCGCCGCGCTGCAACGCCGGGTACCGTCCGTGTCCGGGGCCCTGCTTCAAACGCCATGAGGGCACCTGGGCTCCGTACCCCGGCCAGCCGGGGGTGATGGCCCGGGCGGTCCGGACCCCGGACCGGAAGACGTATTACATCTCCGAGGGACACGCCGGCGAGGTCTGGGTCTTTGAAGGCGGGGCCCTGGTGAGCAAGGGGCTTTGCCCCACCTGCAAGGGGCACCGTGCGGTGGCCTGCAAATCCTGCAAGTCCTCCGGAAAACAGGAATGCCCGGTATGCCGGGGCGAGGGCGCCATTCCCGCGGCCTGGACCCCCGAGGACAATCCCTGGTTCAACCGCCAGCCCGATCTGGTGCGGCTCAAAGATGGACGCGTCTTCCTCGGCGCCGAGAGCGGCGGCGATGAACTCCTGGTGATGTGGAAGACCCGCGCCGGCGAGATCATCACCGTCCCCCGGACGGAAGTGGCCCAGTGGCCGAAGAATCCTTGAAGCGGATTCACGGATGAAACAGCCGGAAATAGCGGCTGCCATCCAGAGACTGCAGGTGCACGACATTGCGGGCGCCCTCGGCGATCACGGGCAGGGTCGAATCGGTCCAGGGAGTTCCCATGGAGGTGTTCTCCTGCAGATGCCATTCGGTGGCATCCGCGGGCCAGGAAATCATCCAGGCTCCGTCGAGGAAGGCCGATTCCAACCGCGGGGCCGCCGGCCCCGACTCGACGAAGTGCGCCACCAGGGATCGGTGAATTGGGGTGGTGAACGGATAGCTGGCTTGCCGGGACACCTCCCGCCCGGACTCCGTCCAGTGATCGAAGGCAAATCCGGGACCGGGGAGGGCGGTCACCGTGATGTTTGCGTCGGGATCGTAGGATCCGGCGCCGAGGATCGTTCCGGCCCGAGGCGGGCTGGCGACGGCCTCCACCACGCGGTGGGGCGGGAGTTCGACGCCGGGGGGAGCAATGCGCAGGTGAAACTCGCGGGCAGTCTCCGGCGTCGCTTCGTCCGAGGCGGTCACGGTGAAGGCAAAGGTTCCAACCTCCAGGGGGGTTCCTGAAAGCACGCCGGAGACGACGTCGAACGTCAGCCCATCGGGCAGGCCGGCCGTGGCGGTGGCGAGGAAGGGGCGGCCACCGGGGATCACCAGGGTCCGCGAGGGATACGCAGCGCCGGCCTCGCCATCCTGAAGATGCTCCACCAACCGCAATGGGGCCTCGACGTCCAGGGCGGACATCTGGGCTCCGATGTAGTCCCCGACCACCTCGATGGTGGAGAGATCCACCTCGACCCCGTTGATCTCCTTGATCCCCTCGCCATGCCGGCCGTCGTCACCGACCTTGGAGGCCTTGGCCTCGCCGGACTCGGCATCCAGCGGCCCGACATACTTGTAGAATTCGTAACGCCGGGTGACGACCTCGTCGCCGTGGGGCAGGGCCTCCGGCGCGCCTTCCAGTTTCCCGTGTTCCCCGCCATCCGCCTTCTTGAACTCGGTCTGCAGAAGCTGCCACTCCACCTCCACCTCGTCGGGTTCGCCGTTGCGCCAGTTCACATCCTCCGGATCCTCCGGATCATCGCTGACCAGGTCGCGCAGCTTCACCTCCCGGTTGTTGTGGGTGGTGGTGCGGATTTCCTTCACCCAGGACGCGGGGCCGAACTCCAGGACCGGAACCTCCGGCGGCTCCGGGGGCTCGATCGCGGCGACGATCTGCGCCGGAACCCCGGGTGCCGGCGGCACGTACTTGAAGGTTGGGGTGGCGATGTTCACCGCGCCGCTGCGGATCAGCACGCCGTTCCCGTCATCCACCAGCCAGTGATAGCGGACCCCGGTGGGTGTCCGCAGGTATCCGACCCCGAAGTGCTCGCCACCGAAGTTCACCGAGGGGTCGGTGAACTGATGTCCATCGGTGGGCGCGATCGGTCCGGAGGGGACCGCCGTGTACGCGGACCAGGTGCCGTCCGGATTCTTCCGGCCTGCGTAGCGGACAATGACATTGGTCCTGCCCGGCACGGAGAGGGAGTCCTCGCGGATTTCGGGCGTGCCGTAGTGATTCCAGTCGAAGGTGTGCGAGATGTCGTGGCTCTCCAGATCCTCCAGTTCGATCTCAAATCCATGGCAGGGCACGCCGGTGTCGTTGACCGCGTCAAAGTTGTTGAGAGACCCGTAGGCCGTCGCGCCGGCGGTGCAGGGGAGAAGGGTGAGCACGGCACAGGCAAGCGCCTTCCACAGGGCCGGTGGATATCCCGTCCCGGGAGGTTGCGCTGACGTGCCCCACAGAGCAGGGGAGTGAAGGAATTCGGGGAGGGATTTCATGGCTCAAGGTTTCCGGCGGTCGGGTTCGGTTCCAAAGGGGCGTGTGGTCATGGGAATGGCGGTGGCTGGTGGGCGGGCGGAGGGCGGCTCAACCGAAGGAGTCGGCAAAGATGTTATCCGCCCATTGGTACATCTGCTGCATGCCGTCCGAGGTGGGCTTGGGGGCCTCCGCGAAGGAGGGATCCACCCGCTTCATGGAAGCGGTTGCCGGGTCGTAGCGGAACGAAGCCGTCAGCCACGACGCGATGGAGGAGGTGATGGGGCTGAAGCAGGCGGAGCTGGTGACGGGATTTGGATCAGGCGGCTCGCCATTGAAGGACCGGATGATCGCATCCGCGCACACCTTGGCCTGGGCGTTGGCCATGTGGCCGGACTTGGGCTGTCCGGTGCCCTGGGAGTCTCCCAGGATGTGGATGTCGGGATGGAGGGTGGACGCGTAGGACAGGGGGTGGACCAGCGCCCAGCGTCCGGTGGGGTCGTTCACCAGGCCGGTGTCGGTGACGATCTGCCCGGCGCGCTGGTCCGGAATGAGGTTCAACACCGCACCGGTGAAGGTGCCTGCCGTCGTCTTCACCGACCGTGCCGTGGAGTCCACGCTGAGCACGACGGCATTGGGCACGTAGGTCAGCACCCCCTTGTACCGTTCACTGAAGGCCTTCCCGAAATTGACCGGCTCGGCCTGGATGCCGGGGTTGGCATCGAGGACGACCATCCGGGCACCCGGGCGCTTGCGCTTGAGGAAGTCCGCAACGGAACAGGCCCGCTCGTAGGGCCCGGGCGGGCACCGGTAGGGCACCCTGGGAATGGTCAGCACAAACGTCTGCCGCGAGGCCATGGCGGACAACTGGTTCTTGAGCAGCAGGGTCTGCGGGCCCGCCCTCCACGCGTGTGGCGTCAGGTCCGCGTCGTAGTTGCCCGGCGGCGGCAGGAACTCGATGCCCGGGGCGAGCACCAGCTTGTCATAGGACACGGCATACAGGTCCGTGCCCATTC
>JAFLEG010000618.1 GCA_017302195.1 Verrucomicrobiota bacterium | reverse complement strand
GCAAACCGGCTCCAGCCGGTGCTGTGCTCGATCAGCGGACGCAGCCGATGCCACTGGGCCACGGTCATGTCCTGCAGCAGGTCGGCGCCGTTCTCGTTCCTGGTGGGCGTGGCGCTGCCCTTCTCGCTGGCTGCACGCCTGGCCAAGGGGCAGTCCCTCGGACACCTCTGGATCCATACCGGCATCCGGTCCCTGGTGCTGGTGCTGCTCGGGGTCGCGCTGCGATCCACCGGCAGCTCGCTCACGAACTGGACCTTTGAGGACACCCTGTCCCAGATCGGACTGGGATACCCATTCCTGTTCGCGCTGGGCCTGGCGGGGCGGCGTGTCCAGTGGATGGGACTGGCGGCGCTGCTGGTGGGCTATTGGGCGGCCTTTGCACTGTATCCCGTCCGGCCCGACTTCGATTACGCCGCGGTGGGGGTGTCCGCAGACTGGCTCCGCGAGCACGGGCACACCGGATTCGCCGCCCACTGGCAGAAGAACAGCAATTTCGCCTGGGCGGCCGACACGGTGATCCTGAACTGGTTCCCCCGGGAGAGCCCCTGGATTCGCAACGGCGGCGGCTACTCGACGCTGAGCTTCATTCCCACCCTCGCCACCATGGTGCTGGGCCTTCTGGCCGGGGGCGTGCTCCGGGACGAACGCCCCGGCCGGAACAAGGTGCGCTGGCTGCTGGCCGCCGGGGCACTCGGCCTGGTCTCCGGCTGGCTTCTGGGTGCGCTGGGGATCTGTCCGGTGGTGAAGCGGATCTGGACGCCGAGCTGGGTGTTGTACAGCGGCGGCTGGTGCTTCCTGCTGCTGGCCGGATTCCACGCGGTGATTGACCTGGCGGGGCGCGGCGGTTGGTCGTTCCCGCTGCGGGTCATCGGCATGAACTCCATCGCGGCCTACTGCATCGCGCATCTCTTCGACGGCTTCCTGGGCCGCAACCTCAAGACGCACCTCGGCCAGGATGTCTTCGCCCTGGCCGGCCGGGCCTACGAACCATTCCTGCATGGCGCCGCGGTCCTGGCACTCCTGTGGCTGATCCTCTACTGGATGTACCGGCGAAAGATCTTCCTGCGGATCTGACGGCACCGGATGCCGCCGGCAATCAGACACTGCACGCTTGAAACTCCGGGCGGCGGCGGGTGAGGTCACGGGGCTGTGGCGCGCGAGTATGTGTTGCGGACGCCTGCGGCTCCGGTGGAGCTGCGGATTGACTACCGGCGGGAGCTGAACGAGCAGCAATATGCCGCGGTCACCGCGCGCCCGGGTCCGGCCCTGGTGCTGGCCGGCGCGGGCGCGGGTAAGACCCGCACGCTGACCTACCGCGTGGCCTGGCTGCTGGAGCACGGCGTGCCGCCGGAGCGCATCCTCCTCCTCACCTTCACCAACAAATCGGCCCGCGAGATGATGCAGCGGGTGAACGACCTGATCGGCGGCGACCTGTCGCGGCTCTGGGGCGGCACCTTCCACTCCGTTGGCCTGCGCATCCTGCGGCGCCATGCGGACCGCCTGCGGTACCGTCCGGACTTCACCGTCGCCGACCGCGAGGACACCAAGGACCTGCTTGCCGCCTGCATCATCGAGGCGGGCGTGGACGTGAAGGAACGCCGGTTTCCCAAGCCCGAGGTGCTGGGGGAGATGTTCTCGATGGCGTTGAACACGGGGCGCCCGCTGGCGGACCTGGTCGCGTCCGACTATCCGGACTTCGTGTCCTGGACCGACGTCTTCACCGCGGTGGCCCGACGCTACGCCGACCGCAAGCGCGAGTCGGGGCTCATGGACTTCGACGACCTGCTGGCGCTGTGGCTGCAGTTGCTCCGCGACCATGAGGATCTCCGCGAGGTGTATGGCCGGCGCTTCCAGCATGTGCTGGTGGACGAGTACCAGGACACCAACCGCCTTCAGGCCGAGCTGCTCGACCGACTCACCGGGGGGCATGGCAACCTGATGGCCGTGGGCGACGACGCCCAGAGCATCTACTCCTGGCGGGGGGCCAACTTCGCCAACATCCTGGGATTTCCCGAGCGGCATCCAGACACCCAGGTGTTCCGCATCGAGACCAACTACCGCAGCACGCCCGAGATCCTCTCGCTGGCCAACGCCGCCCTGGCGGCGAACACGCGGCAGTTTCCCAAGCAGCTTCATCCGGCGCGTCCGACCGGTCCCAAGCCGGCGCTGGTGGTCTGCAACGACGCGTCGGAGCAGGCGAACTTCGTGGCGCAGCGGGTGCTCGAGCTGCGCGACGAGGGGCGGCGTCTGGATGACATCTGCGTGCTGTACCGCTCGCATTTCCACGCCCTGGAGATCCAGTTGGAGCTCACCCGGAGGAACATTCCCTTCTTCATCACCAGCGGGCTCCGGTTCTTCGAGCAGGCGCACATCAAGGACGTGGCCGCCTACCTCAAGCTGGTCACGAATCCACGCGACGAACTGGCCTTCAAGCGGCTGGTCCGCATGCTGCCGGGAATCGGCAGCAAGGGTGCCGACAAGCTGTGGCAGCGGTTCCATGCGGCGCTGGGTCCGGCTGCGGAAATGCCGGTGCCGGCGGCGGCGGTCTCCGACAACGACGGGGCCGGCGATGCGGAGGTGCCGTTGGACGACCCGGATCCGATCCCGGTGGCGCCGGCGCTGTCGGCCGTGTCGGATGCCGTCCCCAAGAAGACCGCGGCGGCCTGGGCGCAGTTCTCCACAACCATCGCCCAGTGCGAGGCCCCCGAGGTGCGCCGCTCACCGGCGGCGCTGATCCGGCGGGTGGTGGAGGCCGATTATGCCGAGTACCTGAAGGCCACCTACGACAACGCCCGCAACCGGCTGGAGGATCTCGATCAGTTGGCCAACTACGCCGCGCAGTTCGCCGGCTGCGCCGAGTTCCTGTCCCAACTGGCGCTGCAGACCAACCTGGAGGCCGAGGAGGGCGCGGACCGCACCGGACGCGATGACGAGGAACGCCTGCGGCTGTCCACCGTGCACCAGGCCAAGGGGCTGGAGTTTGGCGCCGTGTTCGTGGTGATGCTCTGCGAGGGGCTGTTTCCCAGCGGCCGCTCGCTGGAGATCCTGGACGCCCTGGAGGAGGAACGCCGCCTGTTCTACGTCGCCACCACGCGGGCCAAGGACGAGTTGTACCTGCTGTATCCGCTGATGCGGTCGCTTCAGGGCAGCCTGTCGCTGCAGCAGCGGTCCCGGTTCCTGTCGGAGATTCCGAAGCCGCTGGTGGACGAATGGAACCTGCGGCCGACGCCGGCATGGGCCCCGACGGCTTCGGCCGAAGCCCCGGAGTGGGACCCCGATCCGGCGGATCCCGAAGTGCAGGTGTCCCCCGATGACGAGCCCTTTTGAGTCTGCAAATCCTCCCGCCCGGGCGCCCGCCGCATTGCAGGCGCTGCTGGAGCGTCCGGAGCCC
>JAFLEG010000617.1 GCA_017302195.1 Verrucomicrobiota bacterium | reverse complement strand
CCGCCGTGATGGACGCCACACGGACCTCGATGGCCGGGCGCGAGACTGCCGGAGCAGTCGCGGCGGGGGGATCGCGGTGACATCCGGCCAGCCCGGTCAGCAACAGCAGCAGGGCGAGCCAGGGCCGCACGGGGGAATTCATGGCGTGGACGGATGGACGAGCCGCACGATGCCGGTCCGGGAGCGGTCAATTCCGTTTGGCACCGCCCGCACAGCAGGAGCCGCCCACACCCAGTTTCTTCAGGACAATCTCCGCAGGACAGAAACCGGTCAGCGCCGACTGGATCAGGTTCAGCCCGACGAAGACTGCCAGCAACAGCCATGCGGGGTTCACGTAATGGGCCAGCGCCACGCTGAGCAGCACCAGGGTCCCGGCCAGGATTCGGATCGCATTTTCGAGGGTCATGGGATGAGATTTCTTTTATGAGTATATGTGCATATAAATTGACGCAAGAGGAAATCGGGGCTTGGGTTGCGGCATGACAGACCCCGTCCCCGCCGGGGGATCGGCAGACGATCCGGCGCTGGAACTCATTGCCGCGCGCTTCCGCGTCCTGGGCGAAGTCAGCCGGCTCAAGCTCATCCGCGCCCTCGAACCGGGCGAGCGGAGCGTCAATGAACTGGTGGTGGCCTGCGGCCTGACCCAGGCCAACACGTCGCGGCACCTGCAGACCCTGACCGATGCAGGGATCCTGGGACGGCGGCGCGACGGCACCAGCGTGCGGTACCGCATCGCGGATCCGGAGATCCTCGAGCTATGTCATCTCGTCTGCGGCGGGTTGAGGACCGGATTGGAGGGCCGGGTGCAGGTGCTGCGGTCCCCCGGGGCCTTCGCCCGGCGCCGACCCGCGGCCGGTCGTCGCCTCGCGACGGCGCACTGAGACCGGCGCATCCCCGGGATCCAAAGTTGACGGCGGGGTCCTGCGGTCGAAAATCAACCCGTGCAGGCACCTGTCCCGATCCACCACGCCCCGCGCTTCCGGGATACCCGGGGGGCGTCCAGTCCAGACGTGCCTCGGAATCCCTGAACCAGGAGTCCCCTCCCTATGAAACCCAATCCCAAACCCCGCGGCGGCGCTGCCGCAAAATCCAAGGCCCGCGTGGTGGTGACCGACCGTGCGGGGCACCGTGTCGCGAGCGCCCCGGTCTCCGAACTGGCGCCGGTGCGCTTCCACATCCGCCAGATCCTCGTCCCGATGGACTTCTCGGAGCATTCGCGGAAGTCCTTGCAGTACGCGGTCCCCTTCGCCCAGCAGTTTGGCGCGACCCTGGTCCTGCTGCACGTGATCGAGCCGATGGTGTTTCCCGGCGAGTTCGCCTATGCCCCGATGCAGCCTCAGGACATGGACGAGCAGCGCATGGATCAGGCGAGGCAGCGGCTGCAGGCCGCGGCCGATGAACTGGGCACCGGCGTGCCGGTGGTGCCGGAAGTCCGTCTGGGACGCGCATGGAAGGAGATCGCCGAGACGGCCAAGTCGCGGGAGGTGGACCTGCTCATCATCTCGACCCACGGCTACACCGGACTCAAGTATGCACTGCTGGGAAGCGTGGCGGAAAAGATCGTGCGGCACGCGCCGTGTCCGGTCCTGGTGGTGCGCACCGAGGAGCACGATTTCGTCTGAGCGCCCCCCTGCACGTGACCCTGCGCAGCGAAGAAGTCACCCAGGCGGGAAGTCCTCGGGGAGGACACTGCAGCCTGATCGTATCAGCCCCCCCTCCGTGACTCCCGTTGCCTGGCGCCGCGCCGCACGACGCGGGTGGCATGGTGCAGGTCCGCCGTGACGACCGAACTCGCCATCAAGGTCCTGTCGGGGGCCGCCCTCTTTACGCTGCTGTATGCGGCAGGGCTGCGCCTGACGCCCCAGGAAGTCTGGACCGCGCTCCGGGACTGGCGTCGCCTGCTGGCACTGCTCGGAGTCAACTTTGTGGCGGTCCCCGGGGTGACCGTGGTCGCGGCCCAGGCGTTCGGGGTTCCGGCACCCACCGCGGTGGCCATGGTGCTGCTGGGGGCGGCGCCCTTTGCGCCGGTGGTGCCGGTGTTCACCCGGCTGGTGCGGGGAGACCTGGCATTGGCGGCCGGACTGACGGCCGTGTTTCCGGTCTTCTGCACCTTCCTCACCCCGCTGGTCACCCGGGCCGCGATGGCCCTCCTCCCGCCCTCGGGGGAACTCCGCTTTCAGACCCTTTCCATCCTCGCCACCCTGCTCGCCACCGCCACCGCGCCCCTGGCCCTGGGCGTTGCGTCGCGCCGCCTGTTCCCCGAGGCCACCCCGCGGCTGGTGCGGCCGGCCGAGGTGGTATCGGAGACCGTCGGCGCCGTCTCCCTGATCTTCGTGATCGCTTCGGAGGCCCGCGGCATTCTGGCCATCGGTCCCCTGGCACTGCTGGCCATGGGGGTGGTCAGCGAGGTGGCGCTGTTCCTGGGATGCCAGCCCGGCGGACCCGACCGCAACGCGCGTCGGGTGACCGGTCTCGGCACCGCCAACCGCAACATCGCGCTCGCGCTGCTGGTCGCCGCGGACAGCTTCCCCGGCTCGCCGGTGCTTGCCGGCGTGGTGGCCAACGGGCTTCTGCTCCTGTTCCTGGGGCTGGTGCACGTTGGCTATTGGCGATGGCAGGACCACCGGCGGGCGTCCGCTGGCTGAGCCCGGACAGGCCACGACGCACTGACCGGAGACGCCGCCCCGGGACGCATCCGGGGTGCACCCGCACCGCGTCCGATGCCGATTCGCGGCTGGGCAGCCGCCCGGATTCCTGATAGCCCGATGACCAGCGCCTGTACCGACACCCTCCGAAGCCCATGAACCTCCCACGATTTCGCCGCGGTTTCGCCCGCACCGCCTGGCGGCTGGTCGCCGCCGTGTTGCCCGCGTTGCTGCTCTGGACCGCCCAGGCCCAGGCCCCGGCCGCCGCGCCCAAGCTCAGCGCCTCGGATCTCGACACGCTGCTGGGACCCATCGCCCTCTACCCGGACCCGCTGCTCTCCATCATGCTTCCGGCCGCATGCTACCCGCTGGAGATCGTTGAGGCGTCGCGGTTCGTGGCCGACACCAACAACATTCCCAAGATTGATGAGCAGTCCTGGGACACCAACGTGAAGAGTGTCGCCAAGATCCCCGCGGCGTTGAAGAAGTTGAACGACAACCTGACCTGGACCTCCTCGCTCGGGCAGGCGTTTCTCGACCAGCAGCAGGACGTCATGGACGCCGTCCAGCGGCTCCGGGCCAAGGCCAACACCGCGGGCACTCTGGCCAGCAACCAGGAGCAGGTGGTCGTGGTGACCAACATGATCGTGGAACGGACGGTGGAGTCACAGGTCGTGGTGGTGACCAACACCATCGTGCAGATCCAGCCCACCAATCCCCAGATCGTGTACGTGCCCCAATACGTGCCGT
>JAFLEG010000616.1 GCA_017302195.1 Verrucomicrobiota bacterium | reverse complement strand
GACGCAGTGCTGCCGCTGTTGACCGCGTTTCCGCCGGAGTTCGTGGCCGCGGCCAAGGCGAATCCCGGACAGGATGGACGCTACGTGCGCATCGAACTGCCCCGCCGGGGCACGCTGACCCTGGCCGAGGTGCAGGTGATGAGCGGCGGACGCAACATCGCGGGCTCCGGACAGGCCCGGCAGTCCAGCGTCTCCAACGGCGGCGTGGCGTCCCGCGCGATTGACGGCCGGACCGACGGCTCCTTCGGCAATGGCAGCCAGACCCACACTGCGGAGAACGAGGAAAGCCCCTGGTGGGAACTCGATCTTGGAGGCGCCCGTCCCATTGAGTCCATCGTGGTCTGGAACCGCACCGAGGGCGGCCTCGGCAAGCGCCTCGACGGCTTCACCCTGACGGTCCTTGACGCCGGCCGTCGCGAGGTCTTCCAGAAGAAGGGACTCCCGGCGCCGGCCGAAAGCGCCTCGGTGGCCGTCGGTGGAGACGCCCTCACCGCCCTCCGCCGCGCCGCCATTCAGGCCAGCGTGAGCATGAACAGCGAGCCCGAAGCCGTCTTCGGGGCGCTCTCGGGACTGATCATCCGCGGCGAGCAGGTGCCGGAGGCCGCGCGCGCCCTGCGAACCCTGCCCCGGGCCACCTGGCCCAAGGATCAGGCCGGCGCCACCGCCCGCAGCCTGGGGGCCTGGGCCCGGACCATTCCGGCAGCGGAGCGGTCCGGACAGGACTTCGTGGAGACGGTCCAGACCGCCGGGGACCTGGCGGGCTTCCTGCCTCCGGCCGATGCCACCGCCCTGCGCAGGGAACTGCGGGAACTCGGGGTCTCGGTCTTCGTGCTGCGCACCGTCCGGGAGCAGATGCGCTACGACTCACCCCGGCTGGTGGTGGAAACCGGCAAGCCGTTCGAGGTCATCCTGGAGAATGACGACTTCATGCCGCACAACGTGGTGTTTGTCGCTCCCGGAAAACGCGAACAGATCGCCACGCTGGCCGCCGAGATGCGTCCGGACCAACTGGACTCCCAGGGACGCGCCTACCTGCCCAGGGACTTCCCGGTGCTGGGCGCCAGCCGGATGCTCGACTCCGGCAAGCGCGAGACGCTCAAGCTCACCGCGCCCACCAGCCCGGGTGAGTACGAGTATGTCTGCACCTTCCCGGGACACTGGACCCTGATGTGGGGCACCCTGGTGGTGACGCCGGATGTGGACGCCTACCTGGCGGCGCATCCGCAGGTCACGCCCGCGGGCGCTCCCCGGGAGTAAGGCCGGATCGTTGCCAATCCCGGAGGGTGCCCGCACCCTCCGGGACATGCTGAAGTCCCTGGGCGCCGTTCTCGCCGCCGCTCCCTTCCTGGCCATCGGACTGCTCGGCGGCTTCGCCTCCGGACTGCTGGGGGTCGGCGGCGGCATCATCATGGTTCCCGCCATGAACCTGCTGGCCCAGGTGCCGATCAAGACCGCCATCGGCACCTCGCTGGCGGTGATCATCCCCACCGCCCTCATCGGGGTGCGCGAGCACCACCGCCAGGGCAATGTGGACTGGAGGATCGCCCTCCCCATCGCCGTGACAGCGATCGTGGGTGGCTACATCGGCGCCCGGCTCGCCGGGTCGGTCTCCCCCGTGCTGCTCAAGCGCAGCTTCGGCATCCTGATGGTCCTCGTCGGCGCCCGCATGGCGCTGGGGAAATAAGACGTCACCCCGCGTTGGTTCGGACGTGCGGAAGCCCGTCTCCTCCGTGGGTAGGAGACGACGTCAGGAGGCTCAAACTCCACCCGCACGGGGGACATCCCTGCACCTCGGGCGACAGCCACGCGCAGCGAAGAGGAAGTGAGAGCCTCGTCACCTCGTCTCCTACCCCGTGGTAGGGATGTGATCCACCGCGACCCCATTTGAATCCGCAGTGCGGGTGGACGAGCAACGCGCAACGCGGGAAGCGCCGATACGTCAGCGCTTCCCACGATCCCCGCCTCAACCCCACACGCGCTGCGGAGGATATTTCGGACGTGCGGAAGCCCGTCCCTACCAGTCCCTGGGGGGCGTGTTTCTCCGCTGACAACCGAAGGATGCACGGGGCTCAAGATCGAGGGTGTACATCTGAATGCAGCCCGTGCATCTCCACCTCAGTGGTTGAACAGGAATTCCTTGGTGTTGAGCAGCGCCCAGAGTGTGTCCTCGTAGGCTTCGCGGCGCGCCTGGAGCCGCGTGGCTTCGGTCTCCTCCGGAGTCTTGCCAGGAGGCGCTGCTGAGAGGCGCCGGGCGAGGTGGTCCAGCGCGATCTTCAGTTCCTCAGGCTGGGGATCCCGGCTGAAGGCCATGCGGTAGAGTCCGGTCACCTGAGCGCCGTCCTCGGAGGCCGGACGCCGCGCCAGCGCCGCCGCACGTCCGGTGTCAGCGGCAAGCCGGGTCTGGATGTCCTTGGCATTGAGCAGATGGAGGCTCTGGCTGAGCGAGGCGTCAGCGCTGCGCTCGCATTCGCAGGCGCTGACGCTGTCGGGACGCCCAAAGACGGTGAGGAAGTAGTTCCCGGCGTTGAAGCTGTTGTCCGGCAGCGCCACCGCCCGGGTGCCCGGCGGCAGGCCGTCGAAGGCAGCGGAGGCGCCGACCAGCGACTGAAGCGAGTCATACAACATCTCGGCGTTCAGGCGTCGCGGGTAATACCGGGAGAAGTAATGGCGGTCTCGCGCATTGTGCGCGTTGGGCACGGCGCTCAACTGATAGGTGGTCGAGCGGGCCAGGGTGCGCACCAGGTCCTTGAGGTCGAATCCACCGCGCACGAAGTGATCGGACAGCGCATCCAGCAGCTCCGGATGGGTCGCCGGATTGGTGTCGCGCAGGTCGTCCTCGGGATCCACCAGGCCGCGTCCGAAAAAGTGCTTCCAGTACCGGTTGACCAGGGCGCGGGCGAAGAAGCGGTTGGTGGGACCCGTCATCCAGTCCGCCAGCAGGTGTCGCGGGTCCTCATCCGGCGTCACCCCGGGAATGGCATCGCCCAGTCCGGCCGGCGGGACCGGCTTGCCCGTCTTCTTGTTGGTGGCCTGCGCCATGCCCCGGCGATGGACGATGGCCTCCTCGCCGGGCTGGCTCCCGGGACGGAACGCCACCTGGGAGAAAAAGGCGCCGAACCCCCAATAGTCCGCCTGGCTCCACCGCTCGTAGGGATGATGGTGGCACTGGGCGCACTGCAGCCGCTGTCCCAGGAAAAGCTGCGCAGAGTCCTCCAACTGCTGCTGCGACGAGCGCACCTGACGGTACCACGCCACCGGCGGATTCTCGTTCAGGTCGCCCGAGGCCGACACGATCTCGCGCACAAATTGGTCGTAAGGTTTGTTGTGCAGCAGAGATTCGCGGATCCAGCCGTGAAACGCCAGCGTGCCACGGGCCTGACGGCCGTCCGAACGGCGGTT
>JAFLEG010000615.1 GCA_017302195.1 Verrucomicrobiota bacterium | reverse complement strand
AAGACGAAGCAGTCATGGCGAGGCGAGGCCAGCGCGTTGCACAGTGGATGTCAGCCATCCTGCTGCTGATGGCGGCCGGCTTCTTGCTGGGTGCGTATCTGTTCTGGTGGCGTCTCCCGGTCGGGAGCGGTCCTGCCGGACACCGTGTGCCGTCGGTGCCGTTCGGGAAGCCTTGGACCCCGAGGCCGGTGTTGCTGGTGGGGCTCGGGGACAGCATCACTGCAGGATTCGGCGCCTCCCGGGGGCGTTCCTATTTTTCCAGACTTCAAACCAATCCACCGGGAGAATTCGGGGAGATGCAGGGCCTGTGTCTTGCCTCCGTGTTCCCCCGGCTGGCATCCACCAACCTGGCCATCTCCGGGAGCACGTCGCTCCAATGTCTCCGGACGGAACTCCCGCGTCTGGCAGTTCAGGCGAGCAATGTGGTGGGCGTGGTGGTGCTGACCACGGGGGGCAACGATCTCATCCACAATTACGGCCGCACGGCGCCTTCCGAGGGCGCGATGTATGGCGCCACCCGGGATCAGGCCCAGTCCTGGATCGAGAACTTCCGGGGGCGCCTCGATGCCATTGTCACCGCCATCGAGGCGCGGTTTCCCGGAGGTTGCGCCATCTTCCTGGCCGACATCTACGATCCCACCGACGGCACGGGCAATGCGCGTCGGGTGGGCCTGCCGCCATGGCCGGACGCCGTGGCCGTGCTGTCGGCCTACAACCAGGTGATCGCCGATTGTGCGTCCCGCCATCCCTCGGTTCACCGGGTGAACCTGCACGATCCCTTTCTGGGTCACGGATTGTACTGCCGCCAGTTTTGGCGCACGACCTACCGCCCGGAAGATCCATTCTTCTGGTACCAGGACATCCTGGAGGACCCCAACGACCGGGGACATGACGCCATCCGACGCCAGTTTTTGATAACCATGGCGGAAGTGCTGCCACCGGCGCTCGCTGGTGATGATCCCACGAAGTAGGCTTCCCACAGAGTGCCAGGCCCTCTGCACCTTGCTGAAGAGATGTACATCCAGCTTGACGTATATCCGCAACGGACATAGTTTCAAAGCGTGTCATCCAGTGCAAAGCCCGGCCCACTGACTCCGGCGGTGCTGCACATCCTGCTCGCCCTCGCCACCCGGGAGCGTCACGGCTACGGCATCATGAAGGAGGTGGAGGCGGATTCCCATGGGAAGGTGACGATGGGGCCGGGAACCCTGTACGGCTCGCTCAGCCGCATGATGGATGCGGGCCTGATCGCTGAGGGCGACCGCCGGACAGATCCCGAACTGGATGATGAACGCCGGGTGTACTACCGCATCACCCCCGCCGGGACGGCGGCCCTCGCTGCGGAACTGGAGCGGTACCGCGAGGTGGTGGCGGCCGCCCGGAAACACCGTCTGACCCCGGGCGCCCTCGCCCCCGCCACCTGAAGGACGCATGAACCGATGCCGGAAATGGTACGCACGGCTGCTTCGACTCTATCCGGGGGAGTACCGCAGACGCTTTGGTCAGGGCATGGAGCAGACCTTCCACGACCTCTGCCGCGAGCATTCGCGGTCGGGACGCGGATTGTTCCGTGTCCTCCTGTGGACATTCCTGGAGACCTTCGCGGGGGCTTTGCGGGAGAACGCGGACCGCGCGTTGCAACCTGCAATCAAACGGGGCTCGATCCTTCTGCTTATGAATCAGGCATGCTCGGAGTCCTCGGCGACGGCGCTGAGGCGTTTGAAGTACGCGGCGGTCGGCATCAGCGTGCTGATGATGGCGGGCATCATCACCCTGATGATCCTCGCCCGCGGCAAGGGCGAGGACATCGCCGGCATCGTCGCCATGGCACTGATGATCACCGTCGCCTCGGGTGTCGTCGCCGCCGTGGCCGCAGTCCTGCAGCGGCGCGTGCAGAGGAACCTCGCCTCGGGAAGGTGACGAGGTCCGGATCCCGCGAAGCCGGCCGTTTAGATACTCGGCAGCGCACGCATAGGGAGTCCGCGCCGGTGGGGATTCCTCCCTACTCCGTCAGCCACCGCAGCCAGCGGGGACCCTGCCACACGGTGGGACGCCAGTTCCAACCCGCCCGGGTCACGGCCTCGATCAGCGGTTCCTTGATTTCGCTGATCTTGAGCGTGTAGGCGTAGCTCAGCTCCGGACGAAAGCGGCCCTGTTCGTCAAGCTGCAGTCCGACCACCCGCCGGTGCTCATGCTGGAAAAGGACGAGGCCGATCCCGGCCGTCCATTCCAGATCTGCGCCGCCGCGTCCCGCCGACCAGTCCAGGCTCGCCGTGTAGTCCGTCGCGCGCACGGTATGGGCCTTCTCGTCCATCACCATGCGGACGCGGAAGCTGCGCTTCAACCCCCGCACGCGGGCGAGGTCCATCCATCGGGCGTCTGCGGAGCGCCAGGTGGCGAACAGTTCGCCCGGATGATTCCCGGGCTCGACGTGGAAGGGCACGTCGAGGGCGTTGATGGATTCCAGTCGGGTGACCAATTCGGCCGCGCTGACTGGCGCCACACCGGACCGGGCCGTTGCGGTGCCCGACCATGCCACGCCCTTGAAGAAGTACAGGATCACGAGCAGGGCATACGCCGCGATGGCTCCGGCGAGCAGCGCCGTGCGGAGCGGGTTCGAGGACTTCTCCGGCGTGGCCACCACGCCGCCACCCCCCGTTGCCGTGGATGACAAGTTCGCCAGCGGGGCACGGGCCGGGACCTCCATCCCGCCCGCCGCCATGCGCTGGCGGATCGCGGCGTCGTCCCTGGCGGTCCAAACGCCGAGCAGGGTGCCGAAGGGCAGCGCGTAGGCACGATCGCCAACGGGACGCGTGACCGCATAGCCGCGCACGGAATCTCCCTGCCCCCCGGATTGCAGACCGGCCACACGCAGATACCCCACCCAGGCCTTCTCGGCGGCCGAGGCGCTCTGGAACCGCGCCAGCAGGACGGTCTCGCCCTGCGGCAACACCGCGAACTGCGCGAACTCCGCGCCGGCAAACACCTCGCCATAGGCACTTCGGACGTCGGAGATGAGCTGTGGGTCGGCGTCCGGACCGAAGAGGGACCTGGCATCCGCGGTCCGGTCGGCAGCCGTGGCGAGCGTTGTGTCCGCGAGCCGCGCCAGGGCGGCGGCTCGCGGGACCTCGGCGTTCCGGGTGCGGACCGCCGTGTACCAGTGTCCGAGGACCTGGGGAAATACGACCAGGGAGAAGAAGCCCGCGAACCACCAGATCGGACGCAGCGACGCGCCACTGCGGGCCATGATCAGTCCGAGCAGCGTGCAGACCAGCGCGCCGCCGGCAAGCAGTGCCAGGCTGATGGAGAGCCCGATATTGGCGCGGAGGAGAGGGAGCACCGGAGTCACGATTTGAAAACCTCGACGTACAGACCCAGCAGTATCGCTCCGACAAAGGTCA
>JAFLEG010000614.1 GCA_017302195.1 Verrucomicrobiota bacterium | reverse complement strand
GTTGCATTGGGGGTCTGTGTCTATCAGCACGACACGCTTACCTTTCTCAGCGAGCACCCAGTCATAGGATGGATCCTGCTCCGCGGTGATCGCATTGCCTTCGACCATCCGCCGGACCAGGTCCCGACCCGCCGTTTCGACGATGCGGAGGTAGCCCGGTCCGGGCTGCGGCAGGCCCGCGATGCATCGCAGGGCAGCCCCAGCCACCGTCGCATCCGCATCCACGGCCAACGCGCCCAGCTCGGACTCCAGATTCGGCCGGGCGGTGATCCGCTCACGCGCCCGGGCGGTCTGGGGCTGCTCCCAGGCGAGGTAGGGAAAGAACTGCTGCACCGGCGCATCCGCCGGAATGGCCACAAACTCCGCTTCCCGGCGGGCCGCCTCGATTGCCGCAGGATCCTCGACGGGCGCTGGCTCCGGGAGGGATACCGGTTGCACCCGGAAGCGGCAGGACATCCGGTCGGCCGGCCACGGCTGACCGTCCGGTTGCTGCCGGGGAGTCCAGTCGCTCCAGTCCAGAAACCGGCGTCCCGGACGCCGGGGCAGCGGCAGCGTGAAGCCGCAGCCCCCCTCGCGGTCCGATTGGGAGAGGGTCACCACGCGTCCCCCCCGTTCGGTGAACAGATCCACAGTCCCCGGAACGATCCAGCGCCCGGAATCCAGACGCGCCTCTGCGGCCTTCACGACGCCCTGCATCTTCCGGCGGACCATGGAGCCGGAGAGGGAGGACAGTTCGAAGCGCCAGTCACCTTCGGACACCGGCGACGATGCCGTTCCGTCCGCAGCCGGAAACCGGAACTCCACCAGCAAGACCAGCTCCCTGCCTTCAAGCCGGGGCGGGACATCGGCCAGGACACGGCAACCCAGTGTCGCCACTGCAGCCAGCAGCAACACGGCCACGAGTGCGGCGGCCAGCTCGCGGCCCAGGCCAGAGCCCCAATATCCGGCCACGCCGCGGGCCGCCAGCAGTCCGACCAGGCCGCCCAGGATTCCGCCGGCGACCGCCAGGAGGATGACCAAATACCCGCTCCCCCCCTCCCGGCTCGAAATGCCGTACCAGGAGACACAGGCATTGGCGATGAGGCCGCCAAGCAGCAATCCGGCGATGCCCGAAATCAGCGACACCGCGAGGGAAACCATCCAGGCCATCGGGAGCCAGCATGACCGGAGCGGGATGCGGCTGCCAACGGTTGGTTTGAACGCGGATCGCCACGACGCCCCGCGTCACGGGGCAATCGCCCGGTAGAAACGAGGCTGATCCGACGTGGACGGAGGCACGGGAATGTCCGTGCGGGTCGCCGCGGTCACGAAGTTGGTGAGCATCTCCCAGCTCGTCAGGTTGCCCGAGGACTCGATCAGATACGTCCGACCGACATCACTGTGCAGGACCAAACGCAGCGCGGCGGCGCCGTCCCATTCCGCGGCTAGGCGGGTCTCCACCGCGGCCGCCACGGCGACCCGCACCACCCGGCTGGCCTCCAGGACCGGTTGACCGTCGTCGGTGACGCGCACCGTGAACCGGTTGGTGGTTCCGGCAAACGCGGGACCGGGTGTCCAGCGGATCACCCCGGTCTCCGGATGGATGGTCAGCCCCTCAGGCGCATCCTCGGACAGGAGAAAGGTCAGCCGGTTGGGTGGCAGGTCGTCGTCGGTGGCCGCGGGTTGAATCTCCAGCAGTCCGCCGGGCGCGGCTTCCTGGGGGGCAATGGCGGCGAGCGCCGGAGCCTGGTTCACCTCGGCCACCGCGACCGTGATGGACCGTTCGTGGACATGAGGCGTCACCGCGCTGTCCGTCACCCGGAGGGTCAGGAGGTTCGTGGACGGCCCCTGCGCTTCCGACGGACGCCAGAACAGAATGCCGGTGGACGGATTCAGAGACGCCCCTTCGGGGACGCTTCCGGTCAGCGCATAGCTGAAGGGCGGCACCGCCTGCGGACTGTCCGCCACTGCGGCCGTCAGGGTCAGCAACTGCCCCTCAGCCACTGCCTGATCGTCCAGTCGAGCCAAGCGGAGCACGGGTGGCACCACCGTGACCGACAACTGCACTTCGGCGCTCAGCGGAGGCAAGCCGTCGTCGGTGACCCGCAGGGGGATGATCACCGTCTCCCGGACGGTGCGATAGCCCACCGCCCAGCTCAGTTCCCCGGTGGCGGGATCCACACGGGCACCCTCCGGAGCTCCCTCTCCAAGCGCATAGCGCAACGCCTGCGACGGCAGATCCGGATCCGTGGCGGCCACGACCAGCCGGAACACCCTCTCATCCGCAGTCTCCTGCGGCGCCACCGGCTGGAAAGCCGGGACCTGGTTCACCTCCCGGACCACCACCGCGAACTGGTTGGTCACACTGAGGGGCGGAGTGCCGTCATCAGTCGCCACCACCACGAGGCTATTGGTGGAAGGCCCCTGCCCCTCCCCGGGCGTCCACGACAGCACCCCGGTCTGTGGATGAACGGTGGCTCCTTCCGGACCGGCGATCATGCGATAACTGAGCACGTTCGCCGGCAGGTCCGGATCCGAGGCCGAGGCCGAAGCGAGCAACGGCGTCAGCTCGTCAATGGTCTGAGCAACCGGCGCTGTAAGTTGCGGTGCACTGTTCACCTCATTGACGACGACGGTGAAGCTCTGTTGTTGGATTGGAGTTAAGGAATCTTCTGACTTGAAAATTTCGATCGTCACACCCTCGTAAGTTTGCGGGCCCTGGCCTTCAGAAGGCGTCCAACGAAAAACACCAGTGACCGGGTCAATACTGGTCCCGACCGGCGCACCTTCACGCAGCCGGAAAGTGACGCCCTCGCCGCGCGCGCTCGCGGCGAAGCGCAATTCCGATCCTTCATTGACGGATTGGCCAGCGACGGCGTCCAACGAATCGCTTGTTACTTGGACATCATCAATGTACCAGCCGGCGGCGGTGGCACCCGACAAGGCGTAAAAGGAGAAGGAAAATTGCACATTCTGCCCCGCGTAAGGGCGCAAATCCATCACTCGATGTTTCCACTCCCGGAGTAGGCCTCTGTCCACCGGCGACCCCCAAGCGGACCAGGCTCCGTTGACGCGAATATACATCTGGCCATAGTGGCTGCTGGAAGGCGTATCATACCATTCCCAGAACTCCAGTTTCGGGTTCGTTGCTTCCATTGGAACAACGAATTCCGGACTGTATAAAGACGCCTCACCGGTATTCACGTAGCGTCCCCCGAGGACAGTGCCCGCCACGGCACTGCCGGCACGGGGTTGTGGTCCGTTGGCAAAAGTAGGGATGCCAATTTCCCATACGCGTTCTCCATTCACTGACCAATCGCCGAAGCCGTTCTCGAAGCCTTCGGGATTTGTGAACTGCATCGGGCCGGTTTCGATGGACACATCATCAATGTACCAGCCCGCTCCGGCGGCGTTCACGTCAGTG
>JAFLEG010000613.1 GCA_017302195.1 Verrucomicrobiota bacterium | reverse complement strand
CCTCGGCGGTGTCTTCAAGATGCAGCCCAACGGGGACGGGTATCAGTTTCTGCCCACGGGCTCCGGGGGGGCGCAATGGTATCGGAGTGTCGCTGAAAGCGGGGACGGCTTCCTGTACGGGGCCCACCCGGGAGGCGGCACCCAGTTCAATGGCCTGCTGTTCCGGGTCCGTCCCGACGGCTCGGACCTGCAGACCCTCCACGAATTCTCCGAGACCGCCGAACCCCCGACCGGCGTCCGGCCAAAGCAACTGCTGCATGCCAGCGATGGCCACCTGTACGGCATCAGTTTCCAGCGCTCCCCCACCCCGATCCATTCGGTGACGGTGTTCACACCAATTCTGCTGCGCCTCGGTCCCGTGCCACTTCCGGATTCCTCCGGGGCACCCCTGGTGCTGACCTCGGGCCTGACGGCCTCCGGCCCGGACCTCGCTTTCCGAATCGCGTTCACCGGGGAAGCCGGAAAGACCTACACACTGCAGGCCGCCGACGCGCTGCCGCCGCTCTGGCTGAAGGCGGGGGAAGCCGTCGCCGGCTCCCAGGGTGCCGTGGAATTCTCCGAAGCCGTCCCCGCGGACGGCACGGCGCGATATTTCCGGGTGATGGCCGAATGAGGGCTGCACCGGATGCCGGGACCACACCGGGGGCCCGGGGAGTCCGATGAACTGGCTGGCCCACTTTGCGCTGTCTTCGGAGGACGATCGGGAACGGCTGGGCAGTTGGATTCCCGATCTCTTCCCGCAGTCGGTGCTCGGGTCGTTCCGGGACCCGGCAATCCGACGCGGCATGGAGTTGCACCGCCTCGTGGACCGGGTGACGGACGGCCATCCCGCGATGTGGGGCGCCCGGGCCGCGCTCCCTCCGGAACTGCGGCGCGGCGGTGGCATTGTGCTGGACGTCGTCTGGGATCATTTCCTCTCGCGGGAGTTTCCCGAGCGGACGGGGCGTCCGCTGCGACCGTTTGTGGAGGAGGTGCTGGCCGGATTGGAACGTGTCGTGGTCGTGGCGCCGCCGGAAACCGCTGCGGTGCTGCAACGCATGCGGCAGGAGGACTGGCTCGGAAGCTATGGTACCGCGGTCGGCGTCGAACAGACGCTGGAGCGCATCTCCCGACGCCTGTCGCCGCGGGCCCGTCAGGTGCTGCTGCCCTCCCGCGCCGCGGATCATCTGAGGGACCGGGAAGAGGCGCTTCGGCAGGCCTTCGACGAGGTCTGGCGGACGGTGACGCAAGCCGTGGCTCACTGGCGGGAGCAGTCCCAGGACGCGCTTTCCCACCCAGGGGGGAAAGGGATGAACGATGAGCGTTGAGTGATGAGGTAAAGACAGTAGGAGACGAGGTTACGAGGCTCTGACTTCCTCCCCCGCCCCAGTCGGCTCTCACCCAAAGCGCTGGGATCTCCATGGCCGGGGGAAAGCGTGAGCTCACGTCGGCTCCTGCCTTCCCCAGGTGGGGGCGAATCTCCGGATGAGCCGCGCGCGCAGGGAGTCACCACCACATCCATTCGCCGCCCCGTGTACGGCCCATTGAAAACTTGCCCCACCCCTGGGGGAAGGCATCGCGCGGGCGATCCCATCGCAAGGCGTCGGCAATCAATGGCAAGGGGGCGGAAGCAGGCGGCGCGGGGCTTCGGCAGGATGACCCGCATGAAAGGGAAGGAATGGACACGTCGGACGGAACGCGGGTTCACGCTCATTGAGCTGCTGGTGGTGATTGCCATCATCGCGATCCTTGCCGGGATGCTCCTGCCCGCGCTGGCCGGCGCCAAGCAGCGGGGCGAGCGCACGGCCTGCGTGTCCAATCTCCGGCAGATCCACATCGCGCTCGCCATGTACGCCGACGACCACCGCGACTTCCTTCCGCCGAAGTTCGAGGTGAAGAAGTCCGTGCTCCGGGGCGACGACCTGGCCAAGGGCAAGCTGCTCCAGACGCTGACCAACGGCATCCAGGTGGTGCTGGCCACCTATCTGGGCGGCGCCACGGACTACAGCCGCGCCACCACCAACAGCCATCCCACACCGCGGGTGCTCCGCTGTCCGTCCGACCGCGGCGACGTGTCCACCCGGATCCCGGTCTTCGACCGGCGCGGATCGAGCTACCAGGTGGAGGGATCCGAGCTGAACCGGGAGGCGAAGGATGAGCACAAGAACCGCTTCGCCCTGGCGACCACCACCACCGTGGCGAGTGACCTGTTCAAGCCCTGGGATTCCGAGGAGCCGCTCAAGGTCATGGAAAAGATGGCCAAGGGGGAACTGGGACCGGTGCGGTGGCATCAGAAGGTCTTCAACCAGGTGAAGGGCGATGGACGCGTCATCACCCTCCGCTCCAAGGCCCAGGACAAGTCCGAGAAGGGCGAGGATCCGTCGGACGATTGAGACGACCGGCACCGCCCGACTGAACAATTCAATTTCCATCCCCCACGTCGCATGTCCGCCCCCTCCGCTCCCAAACCCAAGAACTGGCTGCTGGTCAAATCCCGGCAGTGGCACACCTGGGCCGGCCTGATCGCCGGCGCCTTCCTGCTGGTCGTCGGCGCGACCGGCATCGTGCTCAACTACAAGAAGCCGATCTTCCAGGCCCTGGGACTTGAGCCGCAGTTCGAGACCAAGTCCGGGAAATCCATGGAGCGTCCGAAGGTGGCGTCCGGAGCGGCACAACAGACCCCATTTTCGACGTCCACCGGATGGTCCGCCGCCGCCATCTCCCCCGAGCAGATCCTGGCGCGCGCCCGCACCGAGCTGGGGGACACCCCGCTGGAACGGATCGAACTCAAGTCCGAGCACGGGGAACTGGTGTGGAAGGTGAAGGCGCACTCGGGACAGGAGCTCATCGTCCAGGCGGACACCGGCGTGGGATACATCCGCGGCGCCTATGAGAAGACCGGCAAGCCCGGTCCGGACGGCATCGCCCAGTCGTCCACCGACTGGGGCAAGATCGCCCTCGACCTGCACACCGGAAAGATCGGCGGCGAGGTCGGCAAGGCCCTGATGACCGGCGCCGCCGTGGTGCTGCTCTTTCTCACCTGGTCCGGCGTGTATCTCTGGGCCAAGCCGGTGCTGATCCGGCGTACCAATGCACGGGCCCGCGCCGCGGCGGCTGCCGCCGTGGTGCCGACCGCCTCCCCTCTGCCTCCGTCGCCCGCCCTGGCCCCGCCGTCGCCGGTGCCCAACCGCTGACCGTTTTCCATGAACTCCATCGCGATTGTGTCCGCGGCCCTCTGGTCCGCGGCGTCCCTCCACGCCCAGGTCCTGTCCCCGATCCTGAACTTCACCGAGGAAACCAAGCCCTGTAATAAGTTTTAACAAAAGCCAGAACCACAGAACAGTTCCTGAAAATGCGCCGACAGCAAAAAGAAAGCCGCCCAGAACGGAACTATCAAGAACTCCAAAGCTTTTTACATAGCCAACCAAA
>JAFLEG010000612.1 GCA_017302195.1 Verrucomicrobiota bacterium | reverse complement strand
CCTCCGTGTTCGCCAGGTGCACTGCCATGACCAAACTCCATCAGACCCCAAGCCCGGGCGCCACCACAATCGCCCTAACCCGCTCTACCCCAACCTCACTTCACCCTCCTTGCTCACCGCCCTGGGGCCAAGGATGAACGATGAAGGATGAGGGATGAAGTGGGGAGACGCTGACTCCCCCAACACGTCGAATCTCCCGCGGCGCCGGGCGACAGCCGAGCGCGGGGCAGAGTGTTCAGTTTCAAGTTTTCAGTTTTCAGCAAAGGCAGCAGAAGTTGGAGCCACCGCGTCCCCGATGCAGACGACGCCCTCAGATCTCACTGCTCTCCGCAGTCCCAGACCCCAGACCCCAGACCCCCCCCCTCGCCGGCCCACCGGAGGGTTGTCAGCCGGCCCGGTGCCGTCTGTCATTCGGGCATGCGCCTCCTTTCCCTGTTCGCGCTGCTGCCCGTCGTTGGTTCCCTGCCGCTCCCGGCGGCGCCGCCGGTCCCGGCGCTGCCCCGGGCTCACGCACACAATGACTACGAGCATCCGCGTCCCCTGCTGGATGCACTCGACCAGGGATTCACCAGCGTGGAGGCCGATGTGCATCTGGTGGACGGACACCTTCTGGTGGCCCATGACCGTGATCAGGTGCGCTCCGGCCGCACCCTGGAAGCCCTGTATCTCGATCCCCTCGCCGAACGCGTCCGCACCAACGGCGGTGCGGTGTACGACCGGTCCGCCCCGTTCACGCTCTGGGTGGACATCAAGGCCGATCCGGAGGGTTCGTATGCGGCGCTGCGTCCGCTGCTGGAGCGGCATCAGGACCTGCTGACCCGCTTTACCGACACCAACCGCACCCCGGGGGCGGTGACTGTCATCCTCTCCGGGGCGCGTCCGACGGCCACTGTGCGGGGGGAAGCCGTCCGGTGGTGTGCGCTGGACGGCCGGCTGCCCGATCTGGATGCCAATCCCTCGCCCTTCCTGTACCCCGTGGTGAGCGACAACTGGCGGCCCACCTTCTCCTGGTTCCGCGACCAGCGCCTTCCCGAGGCAGATCGGCGCCGGCTCCGGGACCTCGTCCGCCGCGCCCACGAGCAGGGACGCCAGATCCGCTTCTGGGGCGTCCAGGACGAACCCTTCGCCTGGAGGGAACTCCGGGACGCCGGCGTGGACCTCATCAACACCGACCGCCTCGCGGACCTGCGGGCATTCCTCCTCCAGCCTCCGCCGCGCCGTGGCAGCGGCGAGTGATGCGGACGCGGTGTCGGGCCACGGTCGGCCGCGGTGCCTGATCGTCGTGAAATCAGGGGTGACGGACGCCGGCGATCCGTGGAGCCTTCGGCCATGGACCGGATGTCATTCCGTCGCCGGCATCGTCCGCCCGCCGCCGCGCGGGCGTTCACCCTGATTGAGTTGCTGGTGGTCATCGCCATCATCGCCATCCTGGCCGGAATGCTCCTCCCGGCGCTGGGCAAGGCGAAGATGCGCGGAGTCACGGTGCGGTGCCTTTCCAATCTCCGGCAGATCGGCATCACCTTCGCGATGTACACCGGGGACAACCAGGACCGCTTCCCGTTTTCCGGCCGCGCCTGGCCGCACATGCCGTTCATTGACCTGCTGAAGCTGATGGATCCCTACATCAGCACCAACAACCGGTCGTTTTACGTGTGTCCCGGCGACAAGCCGCCCCCGTGGAACGTGGCCTGGGTTCGGGTGAACGGCGCGGGCAACGGAGGCATCCGGACCAACGATCTGCTGTTCGGCAATTCCTATTACTACTACCACCAGTTCTACAACGACGATGCGGGAGCCAAGCTCACCCAGCGCCGCACCACCGAGGTGCGGTCTCCCTCGAAGAAGGCCATGGCGAGTTGCTTCGCCGAACCCGAGTTTGGCAATCCCTTCGACCGGAACCTGGCCCACGGCCGCGGCGGCTGGCCACTGCTGTTTGTGGACGGCCATTCCGAGTACGTGAAGACCAATCGGCTGAACCGCACCGCCCCTTATGGGGAGTACAACCTCGACTGGACCATCGGCGGGCTGTCCAAGGGTGAGGATTTGAAGTGAAGTCGGTGATCGGTAATCAGTAATCAGTAATCAGTGATCGGTGTTCGGTGATCAGAGGGAACTTCGCTCCAGCCGACCACCGACCACCGACCACCGACCACCGATCACCGACCACCGATCATGCTCAAGCACACCCTCATCCATCCCGAAATCAACGCCATCCTGGCGCGTGCCGGCCACCACTCCAAGGTGTTGATTGCCGACGGCAACTACCCGGCGGCCACCAAGAAGGGCCCCCATGCGACGGTCATTTCCATGAACCTGATGCCGGGGTGCATCACCGTGGTTCAGGCCCTGCGCGCCGTGCTGAGCGCGGTGCCCGTGGACGAAGTGAACACCATGGGCATCCCCGCCGAGGATCCCTATGCGAAGTTTGGCGAACCACCGGTCTGGGGCGAGTTCCGGACGGCCGTGTCGGAATCCGGCCTCCGCCTCCCGCTCCAGCCCATCCTGAAGTGGGATTTCTACCGCGCGGTGGAGTCCGCGGACCACGTGCTCACCATCCAGACGGGGGACCAGGCGCTGTGGGCCAATGTGCTCCTGACCCTCGGGTGTCGCACGGCGTGACCGCGCAGGCTTGACCTTCCCCACCCGGTCGCCATGGTTGCCGGCTCGCCTCACGGAGGCGGGATCCTATGCTGCACATCCGTAACATCGCCATCATCGCTCACGTGGATCACGGCAAGACCACGCTCGTGGACTGCCTGCTGAAACAGTCGGGAACCTTCCGCGAAAACCAACAGGAGACGAAGGTGGAGCGCCTCATGGACTCCATGGACCTGGAGAAGGAGAAGGGCATCACCATCCGGGCCAAGAACGCGGCGTTCAAGTACAAGAACTTCCACGTGAACATCGTGGACACCCCGGGCCACGCGGACTTCGGCGGCGAGGTGGAGCGCATCATGAACATGATTGACGGGGTGCTCCTGGTGGTGGACTCCGCCGAGGGTCCCCAGGCGCAGACGCGCTTCGTGCTGCGCAAGGCGCTCGAGGCCGGTGCCAAGCCGATCGTGGTGATCAACAAGATTGACCGCGAGAACGCCCAGCCGAAGAAGGTGCTGGACCAGGTGTTCGAGCTGTTCATGTCGCTCAATGCCACGGACGAGCAGCTCGACTTCCCCTTCATCTACTGCTCGGCGAAGCAGGGCTATGCCAAGGTGGAACTCGACCACTCCAGCGGGACCATGGAGCCGCTGTTCGACGCCATCGTGAAGCACATCCCGCCGCCTCGGGCCCATGCCGGCGAGGGATTCCAACTGCTGGTCGCCAACCTCGACTACAGCGACTACCTGGGCCGGATCGCCTTTGGCAAGATCTACGAGGGCAAGGTCAAGGTGGGCGACCCTGCCATCTGCC
>JAFLEG010000611.1 GCA_017302195.1 Verrucomicrobiota bacterium | reverse complement strand
GGTGCGCCTGGCTGAGGACACATCCTTCCGGAGAAACGCGAAGGCATTCGGCTGGTACACCACACGCGCCCCGAGGCCCAGGGACGCCACGCGTCCGATGGCACCGGCTTTGGAGGAATGCAGATGGATGACGTCGGGCTGGATGCGCTGGAGCGTGCGACGGAGGGCCCACAGGTCCGACCAGTCCCTGGACGGGACAATTTCCCGCTCCATGGGAAGCTCGATGAAGCGGACGCCCTCGGGAAGTTCGTCCAGCCACGACGACACGGCGTCATCGGGCCGGGTGCAGCCCACCAGGAACACCTCGTGCCCCGCCTCGATCTGACACTTCGCCACCGTGCAGATGATGGTGTAGATCCCACAGGCAATCGTTGCGGAAACGTGGACGATGCGTGCCATGAAACATGCGGGGTGATGAGTGCCACAGATGAAGCCCGAAGGCGGCCGACTCCGCTGTCTGAGCCTCAGGCATGCCAGGCCCAACGTGCGGCAAAGCGGGCGTTTGCACGTGGGACCAAGGCCTGGGGCGATGCACTTCGCCCAACCTGCCTTGCAACAATCCCGGACCATTCCCGGTAGGGCGAACCTCCGGGTGAGCCGTGCTCCTGTGGAGTCACCACCACGCCAATTCGCCGCAATGCGCACGGATCGGACGGAGCCTCGCCCTACCGTTGGGGAAGGATGAGCGATGAGCGTTGAGTGACGAAGGGAGGAACCCAGGAGACTAAGTGACGAGAGATCTGACTTCCTCTGTTCTTGCTGAAAACTGAAAACTTGAAACTGAACACTCTGCCCTGCGGTCGGCTGTCGCCCAACGCGCCGGGATTTCCACGGCCACGGGAAAGTTTGAGCCTCCTTACGTCGGCTCCTACCCCTGGTAGGGCGGACCTCCGGGTGAGCCGTGCTCCTGTGGAGTCACCACCACGCCAATTCGCCGCAATGCGCACGGCTCGGCGGGAACCTCGCCCCACCGGGAAGGTCCGCGCCGTGGATGCCCCACAATTTCTGAATTTCTCGGGCGGGTCGGGGCGTTGCCAGTCGGGGCGAATACACGGCAGGGTTCCCCATTCCAATGTCCGGGTCCTGGTCCATTCGCTGGATGTTGCTGTGGGTCGTCACGGCTCCGCTGTGGCCGGCGGCTGCCGCCGGCAATGCGACGGCCCACGCCGCCCTGCGGGTGCTGCAGGCCGAATGCTTCTCCTGCCACGGGGAGACGAAGCAGAAGGGCGGACTCTCCCTGCTGTCCCGGGAACTGATCTTGCGCGGCGGCGATGAAGGACCGGCGGCGGTCCCGGGGCGTCCGGAACAAAGCCGGTTGGTCACCTTCCTGAACGAGGATTCCGACCCCCACATGCCGCCCCGAAAGCAACTGGAGCCGGCGCAGATCCGGGTTCTTCGGGACTGGGTGAAGCGGGGCATGGTCTGGGATCCGTCGGCGCTCGAGGAAGAGGAGGCCCCCGCGCCGCGGGAACTGGTCCCCTGGCCGGCGGCACTCCAGCCGGTCCTGGCCCTGGCGTGGTCGCCGGATTCCTCACGGCTGGCGGTCGGCCGGGGAAGCGTCCTGACACTGTACGCAGTAGGTGCGACCCACGCCGTGACGGTGCACCAGGTCACGGCCCACCCGGATGCGGTTCAGTCCCTGGCGTGGAGTCCCGACGGGCGCTGGATTGTCTCCGGCGGCTTCCGGCGGGTGCAGTTCTGGTCGGCGGACGCCCTCCAACCGGGCCGCGAGATCACCCACGGCCTCCGGGGCCGGGTGACGGCGCTGACCTTCTCCCCCGATGGCACGACCCTGGTCGCCGCGGATGGCGGCAATGCGCGCGCAGGCTACCTGCGGCTCTGGGACGCAGCGGATGCCGCGCAGCCGATGCGGAGCTGGAAGGTGCATGCCGACACGGTCTTTGCCGTCGAGTACAGCCGGGATGGAACCCGGCTGGTCACCGCCGGCGGGGATCAGTTGATCAAGGTCTGGGAACCAAAAACGCAGACCGAGTTGGCCGTTCTTGAGGGACACACCGCGCAGGTCCTGGCCGTGGCGTTCAACACCAACGCAACCCAGGTCGTCTCGGGGGGCGCCGACCGGCAGCTCAAGGTCTGGGACATCGCCACCCGGGAGAAGATCGTCACCCTGGGCAACTCCTCGGCCGCATGGAACACGGTCGCCTGGCCTGGGGATGGCGCCGCCCTGTTCGCCGCCACCGATTCGGGGGCGGTGTACCGGTACACCCAACTCAAGTCCCACACCGGGGAACAGAGTTCGGCCACGGCCGAGGAACGCCACCTGGGAACCCTCCCGGACTCTGCGCCGCTCCTGGCGGCAACGGCCGACGGCCGGCGGGTTGCGGTGGGCAGCCAGAACGGCCTGATCCGACTCTGGGATGGCGACGGAAAGACGATCGCCGAGATCGCTCCCGCAACGTTGGCCGGCCCGGAGCCGGCCCGGGAAACCCATCCGGAATCGCAACGGGCAGGCGCCCGGACTCCGAAATCGCCTCAGACGCGCCCAACGAAATGGTCACCGCGCGGGATTCCGGTGGCCTCCTCCTCGGCTCGCTCCCTTTCTGCGGAACCGGCGCAGTTGGAGTTGTCCGCAGATTCGCCGCGGCACGGAGTGATCATCACCGCCGACCTCAAGGACGGGCTCGCGGTGGACGTCACGGAGGGGGTCCGGTTCGAGGTCAGCCGCCGGGCGCCCTTTCGCGTGGACGCGACCGGTGCCGTGGTGGCGGAGCGACCGGGGACCGGCGAACTCACCGCACGATGGGGAGACAAACGTGTTCAGATTCCGGTGACGGTGCGGGGGGATCCGTCGCAGGCACCGACCCCGAGTTTCGTTCGCGATGTCCTGCCCCGGTTAAACCAGGCCGGCTGTGCGTCCGGAGGCTGTCATTCCAAGCCCGAAGGTCAGAATGGCTTCAAGCTGTCGGTGTTCTCGTACGACCCGCAGGCGGACTTTGCTGAACTGGTCCGCGAGGGCCGCGGACGGCGGACATTTCCCTCGGCGCCGGAGGAGAGCCTGCTGGTGCAGAAACCGTTGAACACGGTGCCGCATGAAGGGGGACAGCGATTTGCCCGGGATTCCGAGACGCACCGAATCCTCGTCCGATGGCAGCAGGCCGGGATGCCTTACACGGTCCCGGAAGAACCCGTCCTGCAACGCATCACCGCATTCCCGGCCGAGCGACGTTATGCGAAGGGAGGCACCCAGCGCCTGCTGATCCGCGCCCACTATTCCGACGGCAGCCTCCGGGATGTGACCCCCCTGGCCGCGTTTGAATCCAACGACGGCGAACTGGCCCGGGTGGACTCCCTGGGGCGGATGACGCTTGGGTCGCAGACCGGTCAGGCGGTGGTGGTGGCCCGGTACATGGGATTCGTGGCGGCGGCGCAGGTCCTGGTGCCGGCGGAC
>JAFLEG010000610.1 GCA_017302195.1 Verrucomicrobiota bacterium | reverse complement strand
GGTGCGTCCCTTTCTTGCCGAATCTGCATCTCAGAGCCTGTCCGAAAACTATGAGGGGGCCTGTTTGCGCGAAAACCCTCCGGGCGGCGGGTCTTTTGCCGGTGGTCTGCGTTGGCTCGGCCGTGACAGCCCGCTGCGGGGAGGCTCCAGCCTCGCCGCCTTGGCCACCGCCAAAATCCCTCGCCGCAGGACCCCTCTGAATTTTCGGACAGGCTCAGGCTCGCGGCACCGACCGACGGGGGGTAGGCTCTGACCGTGACTGATCTCGAACGTCAGCAGATCCGGGAGCGCATTGCCCAGTGGGACGCCGCGGCGCCCGTGATGCAGGCGTTGCGCGACGAAGAGGTGCGACGGACGGATACCGCCCAGGGCATCCACCAATTGGCGGGCTTGGCCGCACTGACGCTGAGGGACCAGCCTCCGCGCTCCGAAAGCGGACTGGTGGAACAGCAAGCCTGGTTCGCCCGGCTGCGCGCTTATGAACGAAATCGTTGAAGCTGCCTCAGAGGTTCAGTCCTTCTGCAGGTCGCAGGGGTGGAAATTCTGCTTTATTGGCGGAGTGGCCGCCTTGCATTGGGGCGAAATTAGGACAACTCGGGACGTGGACCTGACATTGCTCACCGGTTTTGGAGCAGAGGAACCGTTTGTTCACTCGCTCCTCGCACGGTTTCAACCCCGCGCAGCCAACGCGTTCGAATTCGCCCTCCGGCATCGCGTACTGCTCCTGCAGACGCAAACGGGTTTTGGGATTGATGTCGCCCTCGGTGCGCTTCCCTTTGAGGAGTCCGCGGTCGCGCGTGCCCGTGACGTTGAGCTGGTTCCCGGACATCCGCTCCGGATCTGCACCGCCGAGGACCTCATCGTGTTCAAGGCCTTTGCCGGACGCCCCCTCGACTGGCAGGACGTGCGGATGACGATCGTGCGGCAGGGGGAGGCCAAGCTCGATTGGAATTACGTTCTGAAGCATCTCACCCCGCTGGCCGAGGTGAAGGAGCAGCCGGAAATCCTGAGGCAGTTGGAGCACTTGCGACGGGAAGTGGGCCGTCGCCCGGGGAACTGAGCACCCAGGGGAGTCCGCCCGAAGGCGTGACTCAACCCGGAGGCGCCTCAGGCGGTGCATCCGGCGATGGTTGGTGGCGTCGGGCAAGCCTCTCTGGAGAGGCCTCACATCAAGGGTGCAGAGGACGCCAAGGAATCTGGGGCCGGGTGAACGCCCTCCTCGGGCATCTCCGGCATGATTGAATCCGCGGCGAGTCCGGGGCACCGTGTCCCCGATGCGTTTGCGCTCCTTGATTCTCCTGGCAGGCTTTGTTCTGGGTACCGGCGCCGGTTGTGACGCGCCGAAGCCGGCCGCCAAACCGCCGGTGGCTGCCGTGGCGTCGGAACTCCAGTTCCACCTCGACAAGGCGCAGCCGAAGCTGGCGACCGTGAAGCTGTGGATCGGCGCCAAGGAAGTGGACGCGGAGATGTGCCTCACCCGGACGCAGATTGCCACCGGGCTGATGTTCCGGCCGGGCATCCAGGGGGACGAGTGCATGCTCTTTGTCTTTCCGCAGGCGCAGTCGGTGGCCTTCTACATGAAGAACGTGGGCTTCGACATAGATGCGGCCTACATGGACTCCAAGGGGGTGATCCAGCAGATCGTGCGGCTGAAGAAGCAGGACGTGACCCCGGTGCCCTCCACGTCGAATGACGTCCAGTTCGTGCTGGAGACGGCTCCCGGCTGGTTTGAGAAAAACGGCATCGGCGTGGGGGCGGTGGTGAAGACGCCGCGGCGTTCGCTGCGCGAGGAGTTCGGACTCAACTAACCGGTCCGCGAATGCCAATGCGAATGCGACTGGCGCTGGCGCAGCTCAACACGACGGTCGGCGATCTGGCCGGCAACGAGGCCCGGATCCTTGAGGCCTATCACCGCGGCGTGGCCGCCGGGGTGGAACTGGTGGTGATGCCCGAGCTGGCGATCACGGGCTATCCGCCGCGCGACCTGCTGCTGCGTCCAGCGTTTGTGGACGCCCAGCGCGTCGTGCTGGACCGCCTGGCGGCCGCCACCGGTCCGGTCGGACTGCTGGTGGGATTCGTCGGCAGGAATCCCGCGCGCCCGGGACGCGAGTTGACCAACGCCGCCGCCCTGCTGGCGGATGGCCGCATCATCGCGGTGCGGGAGAAGACGCTGTTGCCGACTTACGACGTCTTCGACGAGGACCGCTACTTTGAGCCCGCGACCGGCAATGCGCCGGTGGTGTTCCGCGGGCATCGCCTTGGCATCACCATCTGCGAGGACCTGTGGAACGACGAGGACTTCTGGCCGGAACGGCGGTACCGGCCCAACCCGGCGGTGGCGCTGGTCGAGGCGGGAGCCGACTTGATCCTGAATCTGTCGGCATCCCCCTGGCATCTGGGCAAGGAGCGGACCCGCCACGCCATGCTGTCCAGCCTCGCGGCCAAGACGGAACGGCCGGTGGTCTATTGCAATCTCGCCGGCGGGAACGATGAGCTGATCTTTGACGGGCAGAGCGTGGTGTACCGGGCGGACGGAACACGGGTGGCCCAGGGGGCCGCCTTCGCCGAGGACTTCCTGGTGGTGGACACGGAAGCCCCGGCCGCCGTGGCGCCGCGGGAGCGTCCGGACGAGGCGCTGCTGCATGACGCGCTGGTCCTCGGAACACGGGACTATCTGCACAAGTGCGGCTTCCGCTCGGTGGTGCTGGGATTGAGCGGCGGCATTGACTCCGCGGTGGTGGCTGCCCTGGCGGTGGCGGCCTTGGGGCCGGGTCAGGTCCGCGGCCTCGCCTTGCCGTCGGAATTCAGCTCCGAGGGCAGCGTGTCCGATGCCCGGGAGCTGGCGGAGAATCTGGGCATCACGTTCGATGTGGTGCCGATCCAGCCGACCTTTGCCGCCATCAAGACGCAGTTGCAGCCGCTGTTCGCCGGCCGCGCCGAGGACACCACCGAGGAGAATCTCCAGGCGCGGCTGCGCGGGGTGACCCTGATGGCGATGTCGAACAAGTTCGGGTCGCTGCTGCTGACCACCGGTAACAAGTCGGAGCTCGCCGTCGGCTACTGCACGCTGTACGGCGACATGTGCGGCGGGTTGGCGGTGATCAGCGACGTGCCCAAGACCTGGGTGTACCGGCTGGCGCGGTGGATGAATGCCGATGCCCGGGCCCGTGCGGTCCGTCCGCCGATTCCAGAGGGAAGCCTCACCAAGCCGCCCAGCGCGGAGCTGCGTCCGAACCAGACCGACCAGGACAGCCTGCCACCCTACGACGTGCTGGATGCCATCCTGGAAGGCTATGTGGTCCGCGCCCAGACGGTGGCGGATCTGGTGGGGCAGGGGTGGGCCGAGGCGGATGTGCGCCGGGTGATCCGCCTGATTGAGGGATCGGAGTACAAGCGCCGTCAGGCCGCACCG
>JAFLEG010000609.1 GCA_017302195.1 Verrucomicrobiota bacterium | reverse complement strand
ACACGCGTCCCGCGTGTCGTCCCGGGCGTCCCGCCCGGGACCTCGTGCACTGTTCACCCTCCCGTGCGCGGGCGGGGAATGAACCCCCGGTCCGCAGCCGGCGCGTCATTGCAAAGCGGTGTCAAGCCACCGCAGTCCAAGGCGCTGCGCGTGACGGGGCAGGCCGTGAGGTCTCGGAGAAGACGAGGAATCCGGCGGGGACGCCGGATTCGGCACGCGACACGCATGCGGTCCCCGGCGCCCATTGTGAACAGTGTGCGAATGGCCCGCGAATAATCGGGATGAGGGACCGCTTGCGCCCGGGAGCCGGCGCCCGGGAGAGTGACCCGGTGCAGGATCTCCCCGACAGTGCCGGCGGCGCGCCCCAGGCAGACTTCAAGAAGACCCGGCGGACACGGCCTTCGGCACCGGCGCCCGGCGCCCTCGACCGGCTGCCGCCCCACGCCATCGAGGCCGAGCAGGGCGTGCTGGGATGCATGCTGATGGATCCCAACGACTCCATCGGCAAATGCCTGGAGAAGCTCAAGGCCGGGGGCGAGTGCTTCTATGATCTCCGGCACCGGGCGCTCTATGAGCATCTGGTGAGCATGTACGACACCCGGCAGCCCGTGGACCTCATCACGGTCCAGCAGCGGCTCAAGGACCAGCAGCAGTTGGAGGCGGTGGGCGGGGTGCCCTACCTTAGCGGGCTGATGGACGCCGTGCCGAGCGCGGCCAACCTGGAATATTACCTGGGCATCGTGCGGGAGAAGCATCTGCTGCGGCGGATGCTGCAGGCCTGCAGCGGCGTGATCGGACGCGTCCACGAGCACGAGGGCGAGGTGGAGCAGCTCCTGGACGAGGTGGAGCGCGACATCCTGCGGATCAGCGAGGAGCGGGAGGAGGGCGCATCCAAAAACATCAAGGACCTGGTCACCAGCGCCATCACCATCATCCAGGACTATCACAGCAAACAGGGTCAGCTCAGCGGCGTACCCTCTGGATTCGCGGACTTCGACAAGATGACCCACGGCCTGCACGGGGGCGAAATGGTGGTCATCGCCGGCCGTCCCAGCATGGGCAAGACCTCCCTCGCCATGAACATCGCCGAGCACGTGGCGGTGAATGAGCGCCTGCCGGTGGGCGTGTTCAGCCTGGAGATGACGGCGGAGTCGCTCATCGTCCGCATGCTGTGCTCGCTGGCGCGGGTGAACAGCCGGGCGGTGCGCGAGGGCTTTCTGCGGGAGCGCGACTTTCCCCGGATCACCGCCGCGGCCGCCAAGATGGCCAAGGCGCCGCTCATCATTGACGACACCCCGGGCCTCTCGATCCTGCAGTTGCGCGCCCGGGCCCGGCGCATGTGGCAGCAGCATGGCATCCGGCTCTTCGTCATTGATTACCTCCAGTTGCTCCACTCCACGTCCCGCAAGGCCCAGGACAACCGGCAGCAGGAGATCGCCGACATCTCCAGCGGCGTGAAGGCGCTGGCCAAGGAGCTCAAGGTGCCGGTGATCGTGCTGTCCCAGCTCAACCGCGAGCTGGAGAAGGACAAGAGCCGCAAGCCCCGCCTCTCGGACCTGCGCGAGTCGGGCTCGATTGAACAGGATGCGGACGTGGTGGGTCTGCTCTACCGACCCAGCGCGGAGGATGACGAGGACAGGGAAAAGGAGCGGGTGGATCCCCCGGATGACGGCCTGAACGGCATCCAGGTGAACCTCCTGATCGCCAAGCAGCGCAACGGCCCCACCGGGGATGTCGAGCTGACCTTCCTCAAGGGCATCACCCGCTACGAGTCGAAGTCGAAGATCGCGGACGAGGACGTGGGCTGACCACGGATTGAAGATTGCGCCCCGGGGGTCCCTTGGGGTCTCATCCGCCGGTTTTCTGACTGAAATCTGGATGGACCTGCACGGAGTCATGTTGCCGAACGGGCTGGCATTTGCCGGCGGACGCTGGGGGGCGGCCTGGGGACGGATCCTCGGGATGCTCGCCCTCTGGATGGCGCTCCTGGCTCCTGTCGCCCGGGCCCAGGTGCCGGCGGGCACCCCGGTCCCGGACGTGGGCGCGATTGACATCAAGTTCGTCGGGCCGGCGACCGTCAGCGAGGATCTCATCCGGGCCAACATCCGCATCAAGCCCGGCGACCCCTTCAATCAATTGGCTGCGGACCGTGACGTCGAGTCCCTCTACGCCACCGGATTTTTCTACAACATCCGGGTCAACCAGCAGCGGATGTCCGACGGGCGGCTGGCGCTGACCTACGTGGTCCAGAGCAAGCCGATCCTCACCGAGGTGCGCTACTCCGGGAACAAGCGCTACAGCGTGAACCGGCTGCGCAAGAAGACGACCTCCAAGGCCGGCGAGCCGCTGGATGAGCGCAAGCTCTTCATGGACGCCCAGGCCATCCGGGAGATGTACGAGAAGGCGGGCATGCAGAACACCACGGTCGAGGCCAAGCCGTTCATCAACGAGGCGCTCGGCCGCGGCACGGTGACCTTCGAGATCGTCGAGGCGCCCAAGATCAAGATCGAGAAGGTGTACTTCGAGGGCAACCAGGCCTTCACCCAGAAGAAGCTGCGCAAGGTCATCAAGACCCGCCGCTGGAACTGGATCTCCTGGCTCACGGGCAGCGGCAAGTTCACCGAGGAGCAGTTTGCCGACGACCGGGACCGCCTCCGGGATTTCTACGCCGAGAACGGCTACGTGGATTTCGACATCAAGGACGTGGAGTTCGACCGTCCGAAGACCAACCGCATGACCCTCACCATTGATGTGGCGGAGGGCACCCAGTACAAGGTGGGCAAGGTGGCCTTCGAGGGGAACAAGCGGTTCACCGAGGCGGAGATCACCGCCAACCTGCGCGACGACCGCGGGGGCCTCACCCCGCAGCGGCTGACCCCGGGCAAGATCTTCACGCCGGCCAACCTCGAGGCCGACGTGCAGCACATCCAGAACTTCTACGGCTCCCTGGGCTACCTCGACGCCAAGGTGCAGGCGCAGAAGATCGCCAACGTGGTGGATGGCACCATTGACCTCAAGTACCTGATCCGGGACGACCGGGGCATCCTGGGGGAGGGCGAGAAGTCCACCATCGAGAAGATCGAGATCAAGGGGAACACCAAGACCAAGGACCAGGTGATCCGGCGCGAACTCGCGGTCTCCCCGGGCGAGACCTTCGACATGGTGCGCGTGAAGATCAGCAAGCAGCGCCTGGAGCAGATGAACTATTTCGAGAAGGTGGACACCAAGGACATGCCCACCCAGGAGCCGACGGAGCGCAATCTGGTGGTGGCGGTGGAGGAGAAAAACACGGGCAATGTCGCCCTGGGTGCCGGCTTCAGCTCGGTGGACAAGCTGGTCGGTTACATCGAGGTGTCCCAGGGCAACTTCGATCTCTTCAATCCGCCCACCTTCACCGGCGGCGGCCAGAAGGCCCGGGCG
>JAFLEG010000061.1 GCA_017302195.1 Verrucomicrobiota bacterium | reverse complement strand
GGTTGACCTCGGCGGGCGGGCTCATCCCCGTAGGACAGTCGGTCGGCTTCATTCCACTCACCGCGTCCGCAGGGGCCTCGGGAGCGTGCCATCCCGTGGTGCTCGGGACCTCCGGATCGGGAACCAACCGCCTGCAACACATCGCCGTCTGGGCGGTGCCCGGTCCGGTTCCGGATTCCAATGAGCACGCGGTGCCGCTGACCTGGGTCCGGGAGCCCGTGATTTCGGTGAGTGCCGTCGAGGAAGCCCCGGTTCAGTTGGTTCCCGCGGGTACGGGTCCCTGGATCGTTCCGGCGGATGGCAAGCTCGTCCTGCCTGTCACCGTCCTGCGGCATGGCGAGTTCCCCGCAGCCTTCAACGTGCGCCTGGCGGGGCGTGCGGAACTCGACAAGGGGAAGGAGGCCTCCATCTCCGAGAAGGCGACCAATGCCACGCTGGAACTGGCGTTGTCGGAGGCCAAGCTTCCCGAAGGGGTCCACCGGGTCTGGCTCCAGGGGCAGGTCGCCGGGAAGTATCGCAATCAGCCGGAGGCATTGGCCGTGGCGGAAGACGCCCTGAAGGCGGTGGAAACCGCCCTGGCATCCGCCACTGATGCGGACCGCAAGGCCCTTGAGGAGCGTCGGAAGTCCGCCGAAGAAGCGCGCAAGGCGGCGGAGGAACGCGCCAAGCCCCGGGATGTGGTCTTCCGGGTCTATTCCCCGACGTTCGAGATCACGGTGCCTGCGGCGCCCAAGCCGGAGGCGAAGCCATGACCGGCCGTCCGATGGGAATGCCCCAAGGTCCTGCCGGTCCGGAACTCAGGATTTTCACCCTCGTACTGACAGCACTTCTGGCCGCTCACGCGGCCCTCGCCGCCGAGGCGCCCGCGCTGAACCGTCAGGATCCGGTGGACTTTCACCGCGACGTCCTGCCGGCGCTTCAGGTCAACTGTCTGCCCTGCCACAACAAGACCACCTCCAAGGCAGACCTGCGGATGGAGACGCCGGCGGACATGCTCCGCGGCGGGGAGTCGGGTCCGGCCATCGTGCCCGGGAAGTCCGCGGAATCCATGGTCGTCCAGTTGGCCGCGCATCGCGCCAAGCCGCGCATGCCGCCCAAGGAAAACAAGGTCAATGCCGCCGACCTCACGCCACGGGAGCTGGCCCTGCTGGAGCTGTGGATTGACCAGGGAGCTCGCGCCGGGGGCCGGGCCGAGGAGGTCATCGGCTGGAAACCCATGGCCCCGGGGCTCGGGCCCATCCTGGCCACCGCGGTAACCGCCGACGGCCAGTTTGCCGCCGCCGGGCGCGGCAACCGCATCGAGCTGTATCACCTGCCGACCGCTCAACGGGTGGCCCGTCTGTCGGATCCGGCGTTGGTGTCCGGCGGTTCCCCGGACGCCGCTCATCAGGACTGGGTGAATGCGCTCGCCCTGTCTCCCGACGGCCGGACCCTGGTGTCCGGCGGCTTTCGTGAGTTCAAGTTCTGGGAACGCATTCCGACGTCCCTGGCATCGGCGGCTTCGGATACTGCGGCGCCGGCACCCGGGGCTCCGCCCTGGAGCAGTCCCGACGGCTCACGGGTGGTGCGCCTCGCCACCAATGGCGTGGTCCAGTTGACGGATGCTTCGGGTGCCGTACTGGCCGATCTGACCGCGGACCCCATCCGGTCCGCGCAGGCCGCCGCCGCACGTGCCGAGGTGGAACGGGCCCGCAGCCTGCAGGAGCGCGCGAAGACCCGGCAGGAAGCGGCGGTGAAGGAGGTGCAGACCCAGCAGGAACGGCTGCAGCGCGGCCGCGAGGCCGCGGCTGCGGCGTCCAGGGCGCTGGCCGAAAAGGAGTCCGCGCTGGCCCGCGCCAGGAGGGACCACCTGAAGGCCGAGGTTGCCGGGGAGGTGGCGCTGCGCCGTGCGGGAGGCGACACCAACGCGGCGCCAGTCGCTGCCGCACGGGACGCGTTGAAGACGGCGCGTGCGGCATTGGACAAGGCCGAGGCGGAGCAGCGGCCGGCCGCCTTGAAGGCCTCCACCAGTGCCAACGAGGTGGCCCTCGCCCGCGAGGGATTGGCCCGCGCCACCGGCGAGCGCGCCCGCGCCGAGACCCGGCTTCGGGAAGCCGCCGGAGACTTAGCGCGCGCGGAGTCGGCCCTGGATGTCCGGGGTAAATCCGACGCCGATGCGTCGCCGGCCCCTGTCGTCCAGGCCGCGGCCTTTTCGCCGGACACCCGATGGCTGGCCACGGTGGATTCCTCGGGTTGGCTGGTGGTGCGTGCGGCCACCAACGGAACCTTTCTCGACCGGTGGCGGCTGCCGGAGCCTTTGGGGGATGTCGCGGTCGGATTTCCCGAGGCCGGGCGCTGTGTGGTTCGGTCCGCGGGCACCCTCCATGTCCTGGATTTCACGCCGCGGTGGAGATGGGTGGCGACCATCACGGGGACCAACGAGACCTGCCTCGGGGACCGTGTGAACGCGCTGGCGTTCAGTCCGGACGGCCGCTGGCTGGCCAGCGGCAGCGGGGAGCCGTCGCGCGGCGGCGATCTCTGGGTCTGGGATGTTGCCACCCGGCAGCCGGTCTTCGGATTGCCGAACCTTCACAGCGATGCCGTGCTCTGCGCCGCCTTTTCACCGGATGGCCGCTGGCTGGCCACGGGCGGAGCGGACCGCTTTGCGCGGCTGGTGGACGTGGCGTCGGGAACCCCGGTCCGGGCGCTGGAAGGCCACACCGGGCATGTGCTGGGGGTGGGATGGCGTGCCGATGGGCAGTTGCTGGCCACGGCGGGCGCCGACCTGCTGGTAAAGTACTGGGATCCGCTGACCGGCGAGCGGCGAAAGCAGGCCTCCGGCTTCGGACGCGAGGTCACCGGGGTGATCCACGTTCCCGGATCGGATCAGTGGGTGGCGTCCTCCGGCGACGCCGGACTGCGCGTGATCAACGAGAACGGCGAGCGGGTCCGCGGCCTGAACGGGGGCGACGATTTCACCCAGTCCCTGGCCATCACCCCGGACGGACAATGGCTGGTCGCCGGTGGGCAGGACGGCGTGCTCCGCGTCTGGACCCCTGCACAGGAGCAGCCGAAAATGGTCTTTGATTCCCGCCCTTGATCCCCTGGGTTTCTGAAGCCATCATCCCCTGGACCAAAGGCGCCAAACAAACCCTCAAATCCATCCCCCCCCGGCAATACGATCATCATCACTGAACCCTGACCGACTGCCCCATATGAAGATTCCACTGATTTCTCCAATTCTTGCATGCATATCGCTATGCTGTCTTGCCGCCGACGCGACAAAATCCACCGACCAGGCAAGCCTGCAAGGGGTCTGGTTGGCTCAAACCGAAAGTCTAAACGGCCACACAAAGCAGGTGACCTTCGTCTATACCTTTCGGGATGATAAATTGACCTTCAAGGACGAGAATGGGAAGGAAGTGCAATACTCCTTCAAACTGGACACCGCCAGCAAACCCAAGCTCCTGATGCTTCAGCCCGTGGAGGCGCCCGCCAATGCTGCCCCCGTCGGCGTTGCCTATGAGTTGGAAGGAGATTCCTTGAAGATTGTCGTCGCCCCATCCGGTTCGCGCCCGACAGACATCTCCGACAAGAACGATCAGGAACTGATTATTTGCAAGCGGAAGGGTCCGTGAAAACGCCTGTCGTCACTGCCGCTGTGAACGCCACTGCTTAAAAAGCATGTTGAGCTGTCCAACCCACGTCGAAATGAAGGGGGCAACGGACAGGACAAATGTCAGATGACCGCACAGTTCATCCGGTCTTTGTGGAACGGAATCCTCACCGGAAAACGAAAGGGAGCAAGGGACAGGACAACTGTCGGACGAACGGCGGAATCCGGGGGTCATCCACCTCACACGCGCGATGGCCCTCCCTGTCCGATGCGGGGAACCGTCCGGGACCGTGGGGTTCACCCGACCACGTTTCCGGACCACAGGGCATTCACAAAGTCCCGCGGCGGGAGGCACGCAATGTCGCTATGGCGGTCGCGGAGGACTTGGGGCTCGCGGCCACCATGGACCAGGAAGCGCCGTCCCACCGGATGATCATCGGCCAGGTCGCGCAGTCCCCGCGTGTCGGCGTCCTGGACGCGGGTGCCGGACTTGATTTCCACCGCCACACTCCGGTCCTCCAGGAGGAAATCCACCTCGACCCCGGTGCTGGTACGCCAGAATCGAATCTCCATCTCGGGAATCCGGTAGGCGCGATACGCCATCAACTCCATGAGCACCAACTGCTCAAAGCTCTTCCCGTACTTGGGCGTCCCGGGGTTCGGCTGCCGTCGTGCCAGGTAGTTCGCCACACCGACATCGAAGAAGGAGAACTTCTCCGTCAAAATCATCCTCCGATGGGCGCTCCGGGTCCATGGCGGTATCCGGAATCCGAGCAGGGTATCCTCGAGGATTTCGAAGTAACCCCGGACCACCTTTGAGGAAACACCGGATTCGCGGGCAACATTGGCGTAGTTGAGCAGCTCCGAGGAGGTGATGGCGGCCACGCGGAGGAACTCCGAGAAGCCGGGCAGATTCCGTACCAGAGCCTCGCTGGCGATCTCCTCGCGCAGGTAGTCGGCGACGTAGGCACGGAGCTCCTCCACCGGATGATCCGTCAGGACATGCGCGGGAAGCATGCCGGCCAGAACACAGCGCTCGACGGAGAAGTCCGGCCAGCCGGACGGCGGCGCTGCGGGCCACAGTTCTCCGAAACACAGCGGCCGCATCTCGCGTCGCCAGGCACGACCTGCCAACAGGTTGGCGTGGCCTCTCCGGAGTTTGCGGGCGCTGGACCCGGTGAGGACAAATCGAAGACCACGGTTCTCGATCAGCCAATGCACCTCGTCTAGCAGCGCAGGAACCTTTTGCACTTCGTCCACGACGATGGTTTGGGATCCATGACGCCTGACCTCGCTGGAGGCGCGTTCCCGCAGCAATTGCGGCCGGGCGGCGTACTCGGCAAACACTTCGGTGTTCAGGAGAGCAATCCACGGCACTGCGGCGAGGTGCTCTCGCAACCAGAAGCTCTTGCCGGTGCGCCGGGGGCCCCAAAGGAAGACGCTTCGGTCCGTTGGTATCGAGATGAGTCGAACAATCCGCATCTCTGGGTCACTTTATCCGGATAAAGTGACCCAGAGATGCCGTTTATCGGAGCCGAGGCCTTCGACGTTTCCGGAAGGAGCCCACCCATACGACGCGCGATCCGGGGCCCCGGGTCGCGAATCTCGACCGGCAGCTCCCCAAACCGTACTCGCGCCAGTCCGGAAGATGGCCTTGATGCGGGACAGAACCTCGTCGGCCGCGAGCGGTTGAGGCGGCCGGTCGAGGACCAGGACCTCGACCCCGAGGTGGAAGGGGTTGGAGAGGATGCAGTAGGTCGGCGAGCCCGAAAATCGAAAGGTTACCGCGGATGCCCTGTACCCGGTGACACAAGGAGAACAGGCGCTTCCCTTTGTCCTTCACTGGGGTGGCGGTTCAATGGATGCCTCGGGATTTGCCTCGCGGATGGCCTGGCGCAATTTGACGAGCGCTTTCGACCGTCCCCAGTGCACAGAAGCAACGACGAATACCCAACGCCATTGGACGGCCCGAGTATCCTTCAACTGGACCTCGAAGATCGGCGGCCGGCTGTTCAACCTCCAGAAGGCTCCTACTTCCTTGAGTGGCACCAGTGTTTCTTCGTACCGGCTTCGAAACAGCAAACCCTCCTGCCGCCATTCGCAGTAAGACATGCAGTCGTCGTGGATGAGTTCGTGCAACCAGGCACCCAGCAGCCGCAGGCCGGAGAGGCGAATCGGAGATTGGATTATCAGTGGAGGAGCCATTTCTTGGTGCCTCGAATGGCAGACGGTAATCCTCCCAAACCGGGCCTTGGTTAGCGATAGGAATCCCTAGGAATCCCTAGGAACTTGGTTTTGAGCTTACGCGGGAACAGAAAGTTTGGTTTGGCGGTTACGGATTTACTTGGGTTGAATTCGCTGTCTCCACGATGTCAATGGCCGATTTTCGGCCGACTTTCGGGAATCGCCATGCCGGGGCGCGGCTCGGGAGGTGGGGATCTGGGGTGGTGGGGTAATCGAGTTGGCTGGGAACGCACGCGCAGTGGATACGGAGTTTGGACCTATCCCAGGGTGGACTCCGCGGTGAGGGGGCCCTCAGGGACAGGTCGACTGGCCGATGCGCCGGCGCCGTCGAGGTCGGATGCGATGTCTGAATTCCCGCTTTCGCCGGTGCATCCAACCCGGTAGGTACTCTGCCATGAACCTCCTGGAGGAAATCCGCACGCTGGAGTCGCGCCGGCAGTTTTTTGCGCGGGGGAAGAATGTGGTGGGCTATGCCGCGCTGGCGAGCCTGCTGGGCTCGCGGGCCACCAGCCAGGCGGCGACGGACGCGGCGGTCCGGTTGGCGCCGCAGTTCGCCCCGAAGGCGCGCCGGATCATCTATCTGCACATGGTCGGCGGGCCGTCGCAGATGGACCTGTTCGACTACAAGCCCGTCATGGCCGACTGGTACGACAAGGATCTCCCCGATTCCATCCGGCAGGGGCAGCGGCTGACCACCATGACCTCGGGTCAATCCCGCTTCCCGATCGCCCCGTCAAAGTTCCGCTTTGAACAGGTCGGGTCCAATGGCCTGTGGATGAACACCGAGCTGCTGCCGTACACGGCGAAGTGCGTGGACGACATGTGCTTCATCCGCTCCATGCACACCGAGGCCATCAACCATGAGCCGGCGATCTGCCACATGCAGACCGGCAACATGAATGCCGGGCGCCCCTGCATCGGGTCCTGGGTCAGCTACGGGCTGGGGTCCATGAACGAGAACCTGCCCACCTTCGTGGTGCTGGTGGCGGAGCCGACCAACAAGGAGCAGATCCAGGCCATCAGCGCACGGCTGTGGTCCAGCGGATACCTCCCCGGCGAGCACGCCGGCGTTTCGTTCCGCAGCGTGGGCGACCCGATCCTGTACATCGCCAACCCGCCCGGGGTGTCCGCCGACCTCCGCCGGGCGCAACTCGACGGCCTGCAGCGGCTGAACGAGATGACCTTCCGGCAGATCGGCGATCCGGAGACGCAGACGCGCATCCAGCAGTTCGAAATGGCCTTCCGCATGCAGTCCAGCGTGCCGGAGCTGACCCGGGTGGCCGACGAGCCGGAGTCCACCTACGCCCTGTACGGCGACGAGGCCCGCAAGCCGGGCACCTACGCCTACACCTGCCTGCTGGCCCGGCGGCTCATCGAGCGGGGCACGCGTTTCGTGCAGGTGTACCTCAACAACTGGGACCACCACAGCAACGTGGCCGGACGCCTTCCCAGCCAGTGCCGGGATGTGGACCAGGCCACCTACGGACTCATCAACGATCTCAAGGCGCGCGGACTGTTCGATGACACCCTGATCATCTGGGGCGGCGAGTTTGGCCGCACCATCTACAGCCAGGGCGGGTTGTCGAAGGAGAACTATGGACGCGATCACCATCCGCGCTGCTTCACCATGTGGATGGCGGGCGGGGGCTCGCGGGGCGGCGCCGTCTATGGCGCCACCGACGAATTCTCCTACAACATCGTCGAGAACCCGGTCCATGTGCGTGACTTCCACGCCACCCTCCTGCATCTGCTCGGCCTCCAGCACGAGCGGTTCACGTACAAGTACCAGGGATTGGACCAGCGCCTGACCGGTGTGGAGCAGGCCAGCGTCATCCGCGACCTGCTGGCGTGATCGCGCCCACTTTCGCCTTCCCCGCAGCGGAGGGGTCGCGTTGACTCCGCCCGCGTTTTACTTCGCATGAAAATCGTTCTCGCCTACTCGGGCGGACTCGACACGTCCGTCCTGCTGTCCTGGATCCGGGAAACCTACGGCAATGCCACCATGATCGCGTTCTGCGCCAACATCGGGCAGGACGACGAGCTGAAGGGGCTGGACCGCAAGGCCCGCAAGACGGGCGCCTCCGAGGTGTACATTGACGACCTTCAGGAGGAGTTCGCCCGGGACTTCATTTTCCCGATGATGCGCGCAGGCGCGATTTACGAGGGGCAGTACTTTTTGGGCACCTCCATTGCCCGTCCGCTCATCGCCAAGCGGATGGTGGAGATCGCCCGCCAGGAGAAGGCCGATGCCATCGCGCACGGCGCCACCGGCAAGGGCAACGACCAGGTACGCTTCGAGCTGACCGCCGCCGCCCTGGCGCCCGGGCTGCAGATCATCGCGCCCTGGCGCGACGAACGGTATCGCAAGGAGTTTCCGGGCCGACAGGAGATGATTGATTACTGCGCGGCCAAGGGCATTCCGGTGCAGGCCAGCGCCCGCAAGCCCTACTCGATGGACCGGAACCTCCTGCACATTTCCTACGAGGCCGGCATCCTGGAAGATCCCTGGTACGACGCCGGCGATCTGAAGAATCGGGACTACTTCACCACGCTGTCCGTGCTCCCGGAGGACGCCCCGGACAAGCCGGAGATGGTGACCCTGGAGTTTGAGCGCGGCGACTGCGTGGCGGTGAATGGCAAGGCGCTCAATCCCCTGGGGGTCATGCGGGTGCTCAACCGGCTGGGCGGCAAGCACGGCGTCGGCCGCGTGGACATGGTGGAGAACCGCTTCGTGGGGATGAAGAGCCGTGGCGTGTACGAGACGCCGGGCGGGGCCATCCTGCACTTCGCGCACCGGCAGATCGAGAGCCTGACCATGGACCGCGAGGTCATGCACCTGCGCGACTCGCTCATCCCGCGCTATGCCGAGCTGGTGTACTACGGATTCTGGTTCGCGCCCGAGCGCCTGGCCCTTCAGGCCCTGGTCGAGGAGTCGCAGCGCACCGTGAGCGGCACCGTGCGCGTGAAGCTCTACAAGGGCGGGATCCATGCCGCGGGCCGCAAGAGCCCGAAGAGCCTCTACAACCCGCAGATCGCCCCCATGGAGGCCGATCCCACCAAGGCCTACAACCAGGACGACGCCACCGGATTCATCCGCCTCAACGGACTCCGCCTGCGCGTGAACTCCACGGTGAACGGCGCAGCGACGTTGTCCAAGCGGCGGTAGCCCGGGATGCGCGGGGAATCCGCCGGGGTTCGGCGGAAGTAGGGGAGCCTCGACGCCGCGTCCCTCGGTGCGGCTTTCCGGTCGTGCCCTTTTGGCGCGGACGTGTCCTGCTGGGCGCGGTGACTCTGTACGACGCATTGGTCCGGCTGTCCTCGACCTCGGCGGATGCCCTGCTGGGCGGATTCCTGGATCATGTGGCGGCCCGGGGACTGGAACTTTATCCGGCCCAGGAGGAGGCGATTCTCGAGCTGTTCGAGGACCGCAACGTGATCCTGAACACCCCGACCGGCTCGGGGAAATCCCTGGTGGCCTCGGCGCTTCATTTCCAGTCGCTCGCGAAGGGCCGGCGATCCTTTTACACCTGCCCCATCAAGGCGCTGGTGAATGAGAAATGGATGGCGCTGTGCCGGGAGTTCGGCCCGGAGAACGTCGGGCTGTCCACCGGCGATGCCACGGTGAACCACGACGCGCCGATTGTCTGCTGCACCGCGGAGATCCTCGCCAACATCGCCCTGCGCGAAGGTCCGGGCGCCCGGGTGCATGACGTGGTGATGGACGAATTCCACTACTACTCCGACCGCGACCGCGGCGGCGCCTGGCAGGCGCCGCTGCTCACCCTGCCGCAGGCGCGCTTCCTGTTGATGTCCGCCACCCTGGGGGACACCGAATTCTTCGCCGACGCGATGACCCGGCGGAACGGACGTCCGACCACCACGGTGAGTTCGGCGGTGCGTCCGGTGCCGCTGGAGTTCTCCTATGCCGAGACGCCCCTGGCCCAGACCCTGGAGGGCCTGATTACCGCCGGGCGGGCTCCCGTGTACGTGGTCCATTTCACCCAGGCCGAGGCGGCGCAGAGCGTCCAGGACTTCACCAGCCTCAACGTGGCCACGCGGGAGGAGAAGGCGGCGGTGGCTGCCGCCATCGAGGGCTTCCGCTTCACGAGTCCGTATGGACCCGAGCTGAAGAAGTGGCTGCGTCATGGGCTGGGCCTGCACCATGCCGGACTCCTGCCCAAGTACCGGATCCTCGTCGAACAGCTTGCGCAGCGCGGGATGCTCAAGGTGATCTGCGGCACGGACACGCTCGGCGTGGGCATCAACGTGCCCATCCGCACCGTGCTGTTCACCCGGCTGAGCAAGTACAGCGGCGAGAAGGTGGCCATCCTCACGGCGCGCGACTTCCACCAGATCGCCGGCCGGGCGGGACGGAAGGGCTTTGATTCCGTGGGCTGGGTGGTGGCCCAGGCGCCCGAACACGTGGTGGAGAACCTCAAGCTGGAGGAGAAGGCCCGGCAGACCGGGAAAAAGGTGGTGAAGCGCGCCGCGCCCGAAGGCTTCGTCGCCTGGGACCGCAAGACCTTTGAACGGCTGCAGACCGCGCCGCCGGAGCGGCTCACGTCGCGCTTCCAGGTGTCGCATGCCATGCTGCTCAATGTGCTGGGCCGCCCTGGCGACGGTTGTGCGGCGATGCGGGAGCTGATCCGGAACTGCCACGACTCCGACCGGCAGAAGAAGGCCCACGTTCGCAGGGCGTGGCAGTTGTTCCGGTCCCTGCTGGAGCGCCGCATCATCGAGTTCGCGCCCCGGCCCGACGATGCGGCCGGAATCTCGCGGCGACGCCACGGAGTCCGGGTCAATGTCAGCCTGCCCGAGGATTTCTCGCTCAACCAGGAGCTCGCGCTCTACCTGCTGGACACCCTGCCGCTGCTGGACCGCGAGGCGCCCGACTATGGATTCGACCTGCTCACGCTGGTGGAGGCCATCCTCGAGAATCCGGACATCATCCTGCGCGCACAATTGAACCGCCTGAAGGGGCAGAAAGTGGCCGAACTCAAGGCGCAGGGCATGGAGTACGACCAGCGCATGGAGGAGTTGGAGAAGCTGGAGCATCCCAAGCCGCGCCGGGAGTTCATCTACGAGACCTTCAACGCCTGGGCCGAGCGGCACCCGTGGGTGGGACAGGAGAACATCCGTCCGAAATCCATCGTCCGGGAGATGTTCGAGGAGTACCGGTCCTTTGCCGACTACATCCGGCTGTACGAGCTGCAGCGGGCGGAGGGTGTCCTGCTGCGCCACGTCAACAGCGTGTACAAGGTGCTGGCCCAGACGGTGCCGGACGCCGCCAAGACGGACGCGGTGCGCGAGATGGAGGCCTATCTCTCCACCATGCTGCGCCAGGTGGATTCCAGCCTGCTGGAGGAGTGGGAGCGGATGCGGGATCCCAACTACCGACCGGCGGCGGCGGGCGCGGTCGAGGTGCGCCCGCCTGGCGCCGAAGCCGCGGCGCGGGACATCACCCGCGATGTCCCGGCATTTACCTCCGCGGTACGCGCACGCATCTTCTCCTTCCTCCGGGCCTTCGGCGACGGCGACCTGGAGGCGGCCCTGGCGGCGCTGGGCCCGTTGCCTGAACCCGCCGTCGGTGGTACGTCCGACGCCGAACCGGGCTCCGGGACCGGACTGTCTCCGGCCGCGCTGCAGGCAGCGCGTGACAACCGTCACCTCGTCGTCGAGGAGGTCGCCCTCGGGGCCCGCGATGACGAGCACGTCGGCAGCGATGTCGCCGGTGGTCGTGCGCACGCCG
>JAFLEG010000608.1 GCA_017302195.1 Verrucomicrobiota bacterium | reverse complement strand
AAAAAGGTCATCGCCAGCACCAGCGGGATCGACAAGGCGACGACGGTGCCGGTACGCCAGCCCAGCGACAGGAAGGACACCGCGAGCACGATGATCATGGCTTCGCCCAGGGTGCGCACGAAGAGGTTGAGCGAGGTCTTGACGATCTGCGGCTGGTCGGCCACCACGTGCACATCCATGCCCACCGGCAGGTCCTGCCGCAGCTTCGCCATGGTTGCCGAGAGGTTGTCGCCAAGGTCGATCACATTGCCGCCGCGAGCCATGACGATGCCGAGCCCGATCGCATCGCGCCCCGCCACGCGCATGCGCGGCTGCGGCGGATCGGCCAGGCCGCGGGTGACGCGGGCGATGTCGCCCAGCCGGAAACTGCGGCCGCCGACGGAAAGGCTGGCCTCGCGCAAGGCTTCGACGCTGTCGAAGGGGCCGGAGACGCGCAAGCGCACACGATCCGTTGCCGTCTCGACATGGCCGGCCGGCACCACGGCGTTCTGCCGTTGCAGCGCGTCGAAAACCTGGGTCGGCGCAATACCCATCGCGGACAGGCGCGCGGGGCTGACGTCGATGTAGATCTTCTCGTCCTGCACGCCGATCAGTTCGATCTTCTTCACGTCGTTCACGCGGCGCAGTTCGCGCGCCAGCCTGTCGGCCTCGCGGCGCAGGTCGCCCATGGTGTAACCGGTCGTGTCGTCCCTCGCGGTCAGGGCGAATATCTTGATCTGGACGTCGCCGAACTCGTCGTTGGGAAACGGGCCCCGTCCTGCCCGACGAATCCCCCAAGCCCATCCTGGACGTCATCCAGGCCGCGAAGAAATCGCTCCGGATCAAGATGTTCGTCTTCTCCGACCCGGCGCTGCTGCATGCCGTGCTGGCCGCGCATCAGCGGGGCGTGAAGGTGTGGGTGATGCTCAATGCCGCGCGGCGCAGCGGCGAGGACGACAACAAGGCGGTGCGGCGGGCCCTCGCCAAGGCCGGAGTCCAGGTGACGGACAGCAATCCGCAGTTCGGCATCACCCATGAGAAGTCCATGGTGGCCGACGACCGGGTGGCCTTCGTGAAGTCGCTCAACTGGGCCACCAAGAACCTCACCGAGACCCGGGACTACGCGATTGCCACCACGCACCGGCGCGAGGTGGGGGAGATTGTGGACTGCTTCGAGTCCGACTGGCACCGCCGGGACTTCAAGCCGGGCGACAGTGCGCACCTGATCTGGTGTCCGAACGGCGGACGCGAGCGCATCGCCCGGTTCATTGACGAGGCCAAGCACACCCTGTTCGTCCAGAACGAGCGCTACCAGGACCAGGTGATCATCGAGCGCCTGGTCCGGGCCCGCACCCGCGGCGTGAAGATCCATCTCATGGCCCGTCCGCCGCATTCCCTGAAGAAGGAAAAGATCGTCGAGGGCGTCGGCGGCCTGCGGATCATGGACGACGTCGGCATCAAGATCCACAAGCTCAAGCATCTCAAGCTGCACGGGAAGATGCTGCTCGCCGACGGTTCGCGGGCGATCGTGGGATCCATCAACCTGGCGCCGGGTAGCTTCGACGACCGGCGGGAACTGGCCATCGAGATCCACGACAGCGACGTGGTTGAGGGGCTCCACAAGGTGGCCCGGCATGACTGGAAGCATTCCCAGCCGCTGGACCTCTCGGACGAAGGCCTGTTTGCCGACCTGGAAAAGCACGGGGGCGGCGCGGAGAAGCTGGTGCTCCGGGCGGATCATCATCACGCGAAGAAACATCCGGGAAAACACGCCAGCCCGTCGTGATCCATGGGCCCCTCGCGGGAGCCATCCCGGTGGAGGATTCCGGGAGGGGCCTGGCGCTGCGGGCCACCGGATACGGCCGCTCTGCGCTGTCAAACGCCAGCCAGCGAGTTGGACACGATCTGGCGGGCCTCGGTGACGATGGCCTGGAGGTGGGCCTCGTCGCGGAAACTCTCGGCGTAGATCTTGTAGATGTTTTCGGTGCCCGAGGGGCGGGCCGCAAACCAGCCCGAGGCGGTGGTGACCTTGAGTCCGCCAATGGAGGCATTGTTGCCCGGAGCCCGGGTCAGTTTGGCGGTGATGGTTTCGCCGGCGAGCTGTGATTCGCGGACGTCTTCCGGTGCGAGCTTCTGAAGTCGCGCCTTCTCCGCCGGGGTGGCGGCGGCATCCAGCCGGGTGTAGTGAGGCCGTCCGAAACGGCCGGCGAGATCCGTGAAGTGCTGTCCGGGATCCCGGCCCGTGACCGCGGTGATCTCGGCCGCCAGCAGGCAGAGCAGGGGGCCGTCCTTGTCGGTGCTCCACACCGTGCCGTCGCGCCGGAGGAAGCTGGCACCGGCACTCTCCTCGCCGCCGAAGCAGAAGGAGCCGTCGAACAGGCCCGGGGTGAACCATTTGAATCCCACCGGCACCTCGCACAGACGGCGGGACCGGGAGGCCACCACCCGGTCAATGAGCCCGCTGCTGACCAGGGTCTTGCCGACCGCGGACTGCCCCGACCACCGGGGGCGGTGGGTCAGCAGGTAGTCAATGGCCACCGCGAGGTAGTGGTTGGGATTCATCAGGCCCACCGAGGGCGTGACGATGCCATGACGGTCGGAATCGGGATCGTTGGCGAAGGCGACCTGGAACCGGTCCTTCAATCCGACCAGACCCGCCATGGCATGCGGACTGGAGCAGTCCATGCGGATCTTTCCGTCGTGGTCCACCGACATGAAGGCGAAGGTGGGATCCAGACGCGGATTGACCACGGTGATGTCCAGTCCGTAGGTGGCGTTCACCACCTCCCAGTAGGGCAGGGCGGCGCCGCCGAGGGGATCCACCCCCAGGCGCAGTCCGGCGGCACGGATTGCCTCCATGTCCACAACCTCCTTGAGGTCCTCGACGTACGGCCGGATGTAGTCCTCCTCGCGGGTGGTGGCTGCCGTCAGGGCCTGTGCGAGGGGCAGCCGCTTCACGCCGGCATTGCCTCCGGCGAGCAGCTCATTGGCGCGGTCCTGCACCCAGCGGGTGACGTCGGTGTCGGCGGGGCCGCCGTTGGTGGGATTGTACTTGAAGCCGCCATCCTCGGGCGGGTTGTGCGAGGGCGTGATGACGATGCCGTCGGCCAGGCCCGAGCTGCGACCGCGGTTGTGCACCAGGATGGCCCGAGAGATCACCGGGGTCGGCGTGACGCCGTCCGCACGCTGGATGACCGTGGTCACGCCGTTCGCGGCCAGCACCTCCAGGGCGGTGCGCTGGGCGGGTGCGGACAGCGCGTGGGTGTCCTTGCCCATGTACAGCGGACCGGTGGTGCCCTGGCGGTGCCGGTACTCGCAGATCGCCTGGGTGATGGCCAGGATGTGTGCCTCGTTGAAGGTGCCGTTGCCCCCAAATGAATTGTCAGAGAACGAATCAGTAGCAACACCCAAATAATCCATAAAAGGAGAGTGTATGTTTGGTTCGAAGACGCAATCATTACAAC
>JAFLEG010000607.1 GCA_017302195.1 Verrucomicrobiota bacterium | reverse complement strand
GTCTTGGGCAGGAGGTTTCTTGTTCTCATGGCAGGGCTTTCCGTTGTTGAGCCGTTGGCTTTCGTGCAGACTGGAGAGGTTCTGGAAAGGGCAGATCCTGGAGTTTTGCTCATGACGGGTGTCGGCCTACGGAATCCGCGCCCGGCCGGCGCAGCGCTGCAGCCCTTCAGCCCGGATGCCCAGTTGCCGGAGGCTGTTCTTCAGGTGGGCGACGCCGCGCACAAATTCACCGTGGTTTCGGGCGGTCGCCGCCAGTTCGTTGAGGCGGTCGGCAATGGTGCAGCCGTCGGCGAGCAACACGTTCGCGACGCCCGTGTCGCAGCCATCAATGAGGATGATCCCGCCGACCGGCGGCGAGTTGGGGCATTGGTCGGCCGCGTCCGGCACCCCGTCGCCGTCACTGTCGCCGGTGGGATCGCAGGCATCCCCGATCCCGTCGCCATCGCTGTCGGACTGGCCCGGGTTGGGCGTTCCCGGGCAGTTGTCCTCGTCATCCGGCACGCCATCGTCGTCGGTGTCCAGGTCGGGGACGGGAAGGAACGTGAGATGGTCGAAGAGAATGCCATCGAGATTGCCGGCCTGGTTGTCGAGTTTGACGCCGTGGATGATCTCGCCCGGACCGGCATCAATGCGCAGGTATCCGTTGCGGCCGCCCGAGCCGCCCAGGGACGCCGCCGAGTTGGCAAAGAAGGCGAAGCCGGAACCCAGGTCGAGGCTGATGACGATGTTTGCGTCCGCCTGGCCGTAGCTGAAGCCGACCGAGGTGACGCCCTCCTCGAACAGGAAGTACACATCGGACCAGCCCCCGTCATTGGCGTAGCTGGTGATCGGGAGGAAGGGCCGGTTCACCAGTCCGTGCGTGCCGTCCCACATCAGGGAGGCGTTGAACACGCCGCCACAGGTGAGGCAGTCCTGAGCGGGATCGAACGTGAAGGGCAGTGTGCCGGTGGGTCCGTAGCCGCCGAGCGAAGGCGACTGCACCTGCACTTGAAGCCCGGCCGACAGCGTCGTGTCCTCGAAGTCCTCCAGGACATGCCCGACGACGCCCAGATCGGCATCGGCCCGCGGCCAGACCGCCGGGCTGAAGGCCGAGACGGTCGCGGCGCGAAGGGAAACGACCGGGAGCAGGACCAGGATTGTTCCCAGCGTCCATCGGTATGAACCCTGGGTGGATGGCATGGCGTTCGAGCACGGCGCGTGGTTTGTCTTCATGGATGGGGTGACCAAGGGAATGGAGGGTTGCGTTTGACCTGGCTGGTATTCGCGGGCCGTTTCGGAATCTTTCATGCGGAACTGAGCGCTCACGGCTTATGGACGACGATGCTGCCGCCGCCGAGGGCGGTGGCGGCATCGGCGGTGTCGGGATCCCCAGGCTGGTTGTCGTAGATCACGCCGCCGCCGGACGTGTTCCAGATCTTGATGCGGAGCCTGTCCGTGCCACCTCCTCCACCGGCCTGGCCGTCCGTGGCGGTGAGCTGGAAGGCGTAGTCGCCCGCGCCATTGATGGTGCCGCTACCCTTGAACTTCGCCTTGGCTCCGGCCACCACCAGCCAGTCGTAGCTCGTGCTCTTGAAGTTCAGGTCGCCGGCCTTGAACTGGAACTCGGTGTTGCCGGTGGGGATGTGGGCGCCCTTCAGATACTTCGACACGAAGCCAAAGTTGGCCTTGCCGGTGAGGGTGGGGTTGACGGTGTAGGCGCCCACTGGGGAATGGATCCACCCGCCGCCGGTGACAAAGCCGCCCTCGGGATCATAGATGACCACGAACTCGTGGACTGCGGTGTCCGTGTCGCCGCAGTTGTTGCTGGCGGTGACGGTGACTCGATAGACGCCGGGCGCGGTGTAGGTGTGCGTGGCGGAGGCGGAGGCTGTGCTGGCGTCGAGGCCGGCGTCCTCCGTGCCATCGCCCCAGTTGAAGGCACAGACCCGGCCGGAGCCGGAGCCGATGGCGGCGAAATGGACCGTGACGGTGGCCGTTGCGCCGAGGGCCAGCGGAGCTGACGGTCCGGAGAGCCTGACAATGGCCGGAGGCTCGCAGCAGTTGATGACGTTGAACACCGTGGTGCAGACCGCGGTGTGCCCGGCGGTGTCGCTCAAGGTGAGCGTGATCGGATTCGTGCCGCAGCCGACGACGGTACCCGGCGCGGGATCCTGCGTGATGGTGATGGACGCGCACGGCGCGCAGACTCCGGTGATGACCGCCGCCGACCGCAGGTCAGGCACCTGGGCCTGACCGAGCCCGTCCCCGTTGACCGTGATGTCCTCGGGGCACGCCAGCACCGGCTCGTTGGTGAGCGGGCTGATCGATGTGGGACCGGCGGAACTGACATAGCGGCGAGCGAAGATGCCGCTCCCGTCCCCATCGGCGCCGGTCGAGTCATCCCAGGCGATGGTGAACAAACCGTCGGGAGCGATGGCGACGGCAGGGAATCCTTCCGCCGTGAAAGTGGTCGCCTCAAATTCATTGCACAGCCCGTTGCCCTGGCTGCCCTGCGGCGGCGTGATGACCTGGCCCGCGGCGTCATAGGCCTTCGCCACCACCCGCCCGGTCGGCAGTCCCGAGTAGCCATACCAGGCAATCACAAAGCGGCCGTCTGCATTCATTCCCACATCATGCGGTCCTTGGGAGGCCGCACCCCGTGAATTCACCTGGAACTCGCCGCCGATGCCGTTGCCCTGAACTCCGGGCGGCGGTGTCAGTTCGTACCCCGCGGCGTCATAACGTTTGGCGAAGACCCCACCGGACGAACAGTCCTGTCCGCCGACAATGCCGAAGCCCCCCGGACTGCCATCCCATGTGATGACGAAGGCGCCGAAGGCGTTGATGGCAACCCGCGGCGGATGCCCCATTCCGCCAGGCGAGATCGGCGCCCACTCCTGTTTGAATGCATTGGCCTGAAACTCATTCCCCACACCGCCGCCCTGAGTTCCCGGGGCCGGGACAACTTCATTCCCGGCGGAGTCGTATCGCTTCGCCATGACGGCATCGAAGCCGCCGTCCTGAAGGAAGCTCCACCAGGTGATCACGAACTCTCCGGAGCCATTGATCGCCACGCTGGGGGTCATCTGCCGGCCTCCGGTGAAGGCGTTGACCTGAAACTCATTCCCGCCCCCCGCACCCTGAACTCCAAACGGCGGGGGTAGTTCGTTTCCAGCCGCGTCGTACCGCTGGGCGAAGATGCCGAATTCGTCGCCGTCCTGTCCGGTGCGATCCTCCCAGACGATGACGAAGTTGCCGGCCGCATCCATCGCGACGTCCGACCTGAAACGCGAAGCCCCGGCGGCCGCGAAGGGCGGGCCTGACTTGACCACGAACGCGTTGCCCACCTCGAGGGGAACGCCCGATGGCGGTGGCAGCTCCTGTCCGGACGCGTCGTATCGTTTCGCGAGAATCTGTCCGAGGTTGTTCCAGGTGATGACGAAGCGGCCGTCCGGGGCCATGGC
>JAFLEG010000606.1 GCA_017302195.1 Verrucomicrobiota bacterium | reverse complement strand
CAGATAGTCCACCGCCCCGTTCTTGATGGCATCCACCGCCAGCCGCGGGGTGGCAAACGCGGTGATGATCAGCACCGGCACCCGGGGATGCCGCTTCACCACCTCCTTCAGGAACTCATAGCCGCTCATGCCCCCCAAGCGGGCATCGGAGATCACCAGGAACACCTCCTCCTCGGCGAGGCGCTTGAGGGCGGCCTCGGCGGACTCCGCCAGCAGCACGCCATACCCTTCGTCCTTCAGGACGGTCTCCAGCGTCAGCCGCATGTTCTTCTCGTCATCCACGACGAGCAGGGGGGGGATCTTCATTTCATTTCCGTATCCGCATCAGCGAGCGGGCCGGCAATCGAATCGTGAACTGGGTGCCCTTTCCAAGCTCCGATTCCACCGCCACGGAGCCGCCGTACATCTCCGTGTTGTGCTTCACGATGGCCAGGCCCAGCCCGGTGCCCCGTTCCTTGGTGGTGAAGTACGGCTCGAAGACCAGCGGCAGCTTGTCCGGGGGTATCCCCGGGCCGTTGTCCCGGATGGTGATGACCGCGGAAAGCTCGGGGCCCGCCTCCGTGGCCACAAAGATGTCGCCGCGACCGTTCATCGCCTCCCGGGCGTTGCTCAGGAGATTGACGAACACCTCGGAAAAGTGCGCCCGCTGCCCCAGCAACTGGGGAAGGCCAGGGGTGTAGTTCCGGTGGATGGTGATGTCGGGGGTCGCCCCGCGGGGAACGGCCTGGTCCACGGCCCGGTCGAGCTCCTCGTTCAGGTTGACCCGCTCCACCCGTCCCTCCGCCAGGCGGGCATATCCCATGAGCTCAGTCAGGATGCGATCGGACCGGCTGACCTCCTCCCGGATGATGCTGATCTGCTGGGTGATGGTCTTGCCCTCCTTCACGGTGCGCTGGAGGGTGAACGCGGCGTTGTTGATGATGCCCAGGGGGTTCTTCAACTGGTGGGCGATCTCCGCGGCCAGCCGCCCGGCGGCCTCCAACTGCTGCTGCTTGATGGCGAATTCGCCGGCCTCCCACTCCCGCTGGCGCTGGCGGTCCACCAGCACCTGGATTCCCGCGCAGCAGGCGGTCATCAATCCCATGAGCAGCAGCCGCATGGCCAGGGATTCGGCCGAGAAGGCATCGCTTTCGTCGAAAATCCCCCCGGTGACCGTGCCGCGTCCGGTGCCCTCGATCAGCTCCTTCGCGGTCCGGAGGATCAACCGGTCCAGCACGCCCGACACCACGTAGATGAGGCACACCAGGAGGTTGACCACCACCTGGACATCGGCATGGGGAATGATCGCCGCATTGCGGATGATCAGTCCCAGAAACACCCAGTAGATCTGGCTGTTGAAGCCGTCGAGCACGACGCCCATCAGCCCCAGCATGGCGGCATCGAGCACCGCCATCACGTACACCACCCGGATCACCAGCGTGGCCGAGACGTCGTCCATGCCCCAGAGGATGAGCCCGCTGCCGACGCTGAGGGCGAAGTAGATCAGGAAGAAGGTGCGGATGGACGTCGCCACCTCCTCGTTCAGGGGCGTGAGGTCGGTGAACGCCCGGGTGAAGAACAGGCCGATGAGCAGGAACAGGAGGACCACGGACTTCACCGGCAGCCCGACACCCCGTTCGACAAACCGGATGCGCCGCAGCACCACGTCATTGCCAGGCGGCGGGGTGGCCGACAGATCCCGCAGCAGCTTCCAGCGGGAGAGGAGTCCTTGCCAGCGACGCACCATGGACGGGATCCAGTCAGGCAGTTTCCGTGCCGGCCGGCGACATCATCCGCGGGCTGCCAGGACCTGGATGCGGGACGCGATGGCCTCCACGGGCCAGAGACGCCCAAGGCCGGCGTACCCGCAGGCCAGCAACCCCTCCTCGGGTCCGAGGAATTCCCAACCACGCTGCCGCAGAGTGGCCGCGTGCCCCTGGGTCGCGGGGTGTTGCCACATCCGGCCGTTCATCGCGGGCGCCATCAGCAACCGCGCCTCCGGATTCACCGCGAGCGCGAGCGAGGTCAGGGCGTCATCCGCCAGGCCCAGGGCGACCCGGGCCATGCAGTGGGCTGTGGCGGGGGCAATCACCAGGACCGAGGCGTCGTCCGCCAACTGGATGTGCGCGGGCTTCCAGCCGTCCTCCGCATACAGGTCGGTGAGCACCGGATTGCGCGACAGCGTCTGGAACGGCACGGAGGTGACAAACCGCTGGGCGTCCGCAGTCATCACCACCCGGACATTCAGCCGGGCCTGGACCAGCAGGCTGCACAGGTCAACGGCCCGGTGCGCCGCAATGGACCCGGTGACACCCAGCACGATGGTCGGAACGGAAGACACCCCGGCACCATGCTCCCGTTGCTGCGGCGCGCCAAGCCCCTGCGTGGCCCGGGTCCCCGGGGGCCGCCCTGCGGTCAGCGCACCGGTTCCGGCGCGTCGGTCACCACCCGTTTGGCGCCCGCGGTCCATCGCGGCCCGCCCCGGGACTCAGCCCCGGGGGCGAACGGACGGGAAAACGCCTCGGCAAAGTCGAAGCCGGGGCTGAAGTCCTCCCGCCGGTCCGCGGATCCACGCTCCACGATGCCGTGGGCCATCAGCAGGAACATCATCTCGCCAAAATCGTCGCACGACCGGATCCCCCAGTCCTCAAGCACCGTGCCTGCCATGGGACCGAACTGGCCGATGGCTCCGATGCGGAGGTGATCCAAAAAATCGGATGTGGCCACATGCACCCCCTGCCGCCGCCGGCGTCCCACAGGAGACTGGAGCGATTCCAGGACATCGCGCAGAAAGTGGTAGGCGGCACGGGCATAACGCGAATCGGTATCCAACACCGCATCCAGCGCTGCATCAAACTTGTGGGACATGGGAGGGGAGAAGACCAGAGTCCTGAGGAACCGGGACGAAGCCCGCACATCATGCGATAGCTCCCCACGCGGACAATCGCGGAAGTCTTTATGGGGGACGTGACGCGGCGTACGCATCGTTGCGTATTTCCAAACCGGAGATCGTGGTCCGCGCGATGCGATACGGCATTCCCATGCCGCGGGTTCCGGGTTACTCTTTTTGCAACATCCATCATGTCCACCCGCGTTTATCTCCTGGAAGCGCGTTCGCTGCTGAGCGCCGGACTGCGTGCCACGTTGAAGGAACTGCCGGAAATCACCCTGGCCGGCCGGACCGACGCTCCGGAGCGGGCGGTGCCTGAGATGGCGCGGCTGCGCGTGGATGTGGTGGTGGCTGACGAGGCGCTGGGCTGGAAGACCCTGGGCGCGCTGCTTCCCGAAATGATCCGCCTGCCAGGACGCCCCCGCGTGCTGGTGGTTGCCAGCATGGGCGCGAGTGACGGTCCGCGGCATGCGGCGGAAGCCGGGGCCGCCGGCTACCTGGCGGCCACCAGCAGCGCAGAGG
>JAFLEG010000605.1 GCA_017302195.1 Verrucomicrobiota bacterium | reverse complement strand
GGAGCAGCAGGGCAGTTCGGTCCAGTTCGGGCAGTTCGGCCAGGGCGGAATCAAGATGCGGGGACAACTGGTCCCAGAGGGTGTCAGTCTCCGGCATAATGGGATCTTCCGAAGCGGCTGCCTGTTCGCGATGGCGGCGGCGGGCTTCGGTGCGAACGGCACTCACCGCGACATTGCGGGCGGTGACGTGCAACCAGCCGGAAAGTGGCATCCCGTCCTGCATCTTGCGGACGACCAGCCGGGCCTGTTGCGCCAGCGCCAGAAACACCCCCTGGGTTACGTCTTCGGACAGGTGGCGATCCACCACAAGGCGGCAGGCCACGGAGAACACCAGATCCACATGACGACGGACCAGCTCCGCGAACGCCTCCTGGGACTGGCGCTCGGCGTAGTCCGCAAGCAACTGGATGTCCCCGTGATCGTTCACTCTCTGCAGTTAGCCGCCGGCCGGAGAATCGGACATCCAAAATCCCCGCAACGGCCAGCAGAACAGAGTTCCAGGGGTCACGCGGGTCCGGGTTCGCGATACGCCGCCAGCAGGTGCTCCAACTGCCGGCCGCGGGGGAGGAGCCGGTGGCAGTAGCCCCAGACGAGCCAGCCGATCATCGCCGTCACGTACAGCGGCCAGCCGACCAGCGCCGGCAGCAGGATTTCGTCACCGGCCTTGTGGACGGCGCGGAGTTGCTGCACGACGAGCAGCAGCAGGGGAACACTGGCTGCCAGAAGGCCGCAGATCACCAGGCTGCGCTGGCGCTCGACGCGGTTCTCGTCGAGGGATGCCTCCAGGCCCGCGCGGATGGAGCGGTCGTAGTCCGGGTGCCGTCGGAGGTGGTTCCAGTGATGTCGCAGCAGAAGGAACCAGCCGATCCAGGGCAGGGCCAGGAATGGGATCACCGCCCACTCGGCGTTCCAGTCCACCGGTGGAGGCGCATCACCGCTCAGGGAACGCAGGGCGATCCGCGCCGTGAACGCCAGCAGCGGCAGCGCGGTGACCCAGAGCAGGCCCTGGCTGGTGCGACGGCGGCGCCGGAGATCGGCGATGAGCCGGTCGCGCTGCCCTGCCAGTTCCGCGGGCGTGGGATGATTGTGCGGGGAGCGCCAGAGGGATTCGATTTGTTCAGGGTTCATGACGGAATGCTTTCAGGGTTTCGGAGAGTTGCCGGCGGGCCCGGTGAAGCCGGACCCCCACGTGGCTTTCGGTGATCCCATGAATCTGGGCCATGTCGGCGTATCGCACGCCGTCCAGCGACAGCAGGATCAAGGAGCGGTCCAGGGGAGGCAGCCGGCGGATCTCCCGGTACACGCGTTCCAGCAGCGCCGGTTCATCGGCGGGATTGGGCGCCTGCGCCTCGGCCGGAAGCTCCGCTTCAAACCGCTCCAGCCGCCGCCGGTAGCTGCGCTGCGTACGCTTCCAGGTGAGCGCCGCGTTGTGGGAGACCTGGTAGATGAAGGTCGAAGGCCTGGAGTCCTGGCGGAAAGCCGGGGCCGCCTTCCACAGGGCGAGCAGGATCTCCTGCATCAGGTCGTTCCGATCGTCGCCCTCGGCGAATCCGTGGACGACGTGATGCAGGATGGCGCCGTGCTCCCGGACCCATTGCTCAAACCGCGTCTGTTGTTCTGAAGAATTCAACGGTTGCTGGTGAGGAACCACCCGGTGCGGCTTCTTACAGAAAATCGCCGAAGCCGCCAGCATGGTGGGCCGGCCGAAAGCTCCTTCATCCTTCCTCCTTTCCCCCACGCCTCCTTCCCGGCTGGAAACCGTGCCTTCGCGCTGCTTAGGTTCCGGGCGTGAACCGGTTTTCGATCCTGCGCGCCTTGGTCCTGGGCGGCGTCCTGCTGGGCCTGATGCCGGCGTCCGTGCGGGCGGTGGTCAGCGAGGACTCCCTCCCGGCGTCGGCGGAATGGATCTCCGCCGGCACCAACCCGGCGCCCGGCGTCGTGGTGCTGCGGCGGGTGTTCCCGTCGGAGTCCGGACTCGTAAAGGCCATCCTGCTCGCCGGCGCCGACCAGCAGGCGGCCATCTTCATCAATGGCACCAACGCCGGGACCGCGTCGGGCACCGCCAAGGCGGCAACCCTGGATGTCACCCGGTTCATCCATCCCGGACAGAATCTGCTCACGGTCCAGGTCACCAACACGGCGGGACTGCCAGCCCTGCGCCTGATGCTGGAGCTGGCGCGTTCGGATGGGCGTCAGGAATGGGTGGTGACCGATGGCGCATGGCAGGCGGGCGCCGGCGCTGGCTGGGCCCCGGCGGTGGCGCACGGGGTGGCCGGATTCCAGCGCTGGGGCAACCGCTTCGCCGCGACGGTATCCGCCGATGCCTACAACAGTTGGATGCTGGCCCGCGGCACGGACCGCGCGACGGATCCCGCCACCTTCTCCGTGCCTCCGGGGTTTCAGGTCGAGCTGCTCCGCACCGCGGCGCCGGATGAGGACTCCTGGATCGCCCTGGCCTTCGATCCCCAGGGTCGCCTGACGGTGGCCCGGGAGAAGCAGGGACTGCTGCGCTTCACGCTGTCCGGAGACCGTGTGGAGAAGGTCGAGGTGATCGAGAACACCCTCAAGGAATGCCGCGGCCTGCTCTACGCGCACGACAGCCTTTATGTGAACGCCAATAACAGCAAGGGCCTGTACCGGCTGCGGGACACCAATGGCGACGGGACCTTCGACGAAACCAAGCTTCTGCTGCAGACCGAAGGCGGCGTCGGACACGGGCGCAACCAATTGCGGCTGGGTCCCGACGGGATGATTTACATCGTGCATGGCGATGACGTGGTGCTGACCAAGTCCATGGCCACCAATTCCCCGGCGCAGCAGGCGGTGAACGATGCCCTGATGCCGGTGCTGGATCCCCGGCAGCCGCCCAAGCTCACCCGCTTCGTCCAGGTGGGGCATGTGCTGCAGACCGACAAGGACGGCTCGTTCTTCCGGCTGTTCGCCACCGGGCTGCGCAATCCGGTGGATGTGGACTTCGACGAGAACGGGGAGTTGTTCACCTACGAGGCCGACATGGAGCGCGACATCGGGGCGCCGTGGTATCGTCCGACGCGGCTTCTGCAGTTGGTGCCCGGGGGGGACTACGGATGGCGGCGCGGCACCGGCAACATTCCGGTGTGGGCGCCCGATACGCTGCCCGGGTCCCTGGATGTCGGGGTGGGTTCGCCCACCGGCGTGGAGTTTGGCACCCGCAGCCAGTTCCCGGAACCCTACCGCAGGGCCCTGTTCATCGGGGACTGGGCCTACGGACGCATTCTCGTGGCGTTCATCCAGCCTCGGGGTGCGGGGCATGAGGGGCGTTGGGAGGAGTTCCTGAGCGGACGTCCGCTGAACGTGACCGATCTCACTTTCGGACCGGATGGCGCCCTGTACTTCGTCACCGGCGGCCGCGGAACCCGTTCCGGATTGTACCGCGTTTCGTGGAAAGGCGAGGCGTTGACGTCCGCC
>JAFLEG010000604.1 GCA_017302195.1 Verrucomicrobiota bacterium | reverse complement strand
TGGATCCGGGGCCGCATCGCCGGTTCGGGACTTTCGAGCACGTGCCGTCGGATCCGTTCGAGATCCTCCGGGCGCAGCACCGCGACCGCAGCGGGCGGCAGCGCGGCGGCGATCAGTTGGTGGGCGGCTTCCGCCGAACGGGCCCGGCGGATGCCGTGCGCCGTCCGCAGGGTTTGAGCCCGTTCAGCGAGGCAGGCCATGAGGTACATGATGCCGTCAATCAGGCCCCAGGCCAGATTGCAGCCGAGGGCGCCGATCCACATCGTCCGCACCTCATTCCGCCCCGCGTCGGCGACGCTCAGGGATCCGGTGATGGTCAGCGCCATGATCAGTCCGAACAGCACCTCGGAGATGCGCTCTACCGGATCCAGGACGCGGCGTACGGGCGGGGGAACGGGGTTGGACATGATGGCGATTGGCCGGCTGGACCTGGACTGTTCGGGGCTGGGCCCGGGCCCGCGAGTTCCGGCGGCGGTGCACGCGGAATGGTCGCAGGCCCGGAGGGATCCCGCAGGGACTACGGCTTGAGGGCGTCTTCCATGCGCTTCATTTCCTTCAGGGCCTGCTGGACGGCGGCGTTGACGCTGCGGTAGCGCCAGTTGGCATTGGATACGGTGTCACGGACTGCATTCACGCCGCCCGCGGTGATGTCGTTGGCCAGGGTCTTCTGGATGTCGCTCAGATCGGACAGAAACGGCTGGAACTTCTCGTTGGCGGTGGTGAGGGACTTGCTGACCTTGCCGTAGGTCTCCTTGACCGAGTCGAGGCGCTTCTGGGCCTTCTTCTTGAGGGATGGGTTGACGATGGCGTCCACGGTGGATTGCCAGGTCGAGAAGTAGCGCTGGCCTTCACCGGCCATCCAATCCACGCGGGTCTTGGTCCAGGCGGCGGCCGCCTCGGTTTTCGGAACTTCCGCGGCAAAGGCGGTGTAGGCGGCTGCGATGTCGGGTTGCGGCTTGCGGACCAGCCCGTTGAGGGCATCCAGCGTTGCCTTGAGCTGATCGGCGGTGCGCTGGGTCTCAGTGCGGGTCTCGCCGATGCTCGCGGCCAGCATCTCCTGGTTGGCGCGGGCGCTGACGAGGAGGGTGAGGATTCCGGTGAGGATCAGGATGTGCTTCTTCATGAGGTGTAGTATTTGTGGCAGCCGGGGGATTGGCGGGCTCCGTCGCCGGGTTGGTGGTGCTCCCGAAGTGTCCCGGGCGCGCCTGCGGTCATGACCGCGCACGCAGTGTCGGCGTGGACCGGTGGGGCTGGCAATGGGGTTCTAACACCAGTCGGGCCACCGAGTGGCCGGCAGGTTCGTCCCGGGGGTATCCAAAACTCGTCGTGCTGCGGGCGTTGGCGAGACGGATCCGTCCCTGCGCGTCCACCACCATCAGGCCATCTGGGGCGAGCTTCAGCACGCTTCGGTAGCACTCCTCGGTTTGAAGGAGTTGGTCCAGCAGCTCGCGGTCCTGTAGTCGGGTGGCAGGCCAGGTAGCTCGAGCACCCGGCGTTCGACGACCGCATGGACGGCCAGACCCTCCCCGGCCTCAAAGCCGGGAAGCGCAAGAAGGTGCAGGGCGCAGCCGACCGCAAGCAGCGACAGCCCCGCGGGGCTCACCGCCACCCACCGGCTGGTGTGCAGGAGTCTCATGGTCCGCGGGACTCGACGGCGTCTGCCCCCGTCCGATGCCGGTCAATGCCGCCGATGCGGTCCTCAAGCCCCTCGGCCCGGAGGACGTCCCGCACTGCGGACCGGGCCTCGGTGATGCGGATCGGGATGCCCGCGGCGGTCAGTTCATCGGCGAGTCCGGCCAGCACGTGGGCGCTCTGGAGATCCACCCGCGGGGTGGCGGACAGGTCCAACACCACCAGGCGGACCGGCACCATGGCGGCCGCGAGTTGGTCGGTGATGGCGTCGCGGACATGATCCACGTTGAAATAGATCAGGCTCGCCTCGGGGCGCGCGATCAGCACGCCGGGAACCGGTTCGTTCTCCGGATGGCGGGCGGCGTCGGAGAAGCGGCGGGTTCCAGGGATGCGCCCCAGGAAGGCCACATGGGGCCGCGAGGCCTGCCGCAGCAGCAGGACGAGGGACAGGACGGATCCAATGAGGACGCCGCGGAGCAGTCCGGAACCCAGCACGCCCAGCAGGGCGGCCATGGCGATCAGGAACTCCGGGCGACTGGAATGCCAGAGGCGCCGGAGGGCGTCGGCCTGGAACAGTCCGGTGACGGCTACCAGGATGATCGCCGCCAGCACGGGCTGCGGGAGGGCCCGGAGGAGTCCGGAGAAGAAGAGCACCACGACGAGAAGACTCGCGGCAGCCACGGCTCCGGACAGCGGCGTGCGCGCCCCGGCACCTTCATTCACGAGGGATTGGGACATGCCGCCGCTGACGGGCAGACCGCGGCCGAATCCGGCCGCCAGGTTGGCGGCGGCGAGCGCGAGGAACTCCTGATTGGGGTCGAAACGGAGCCGGTGCTTGGCGGCAAACATCCGCCCGATGGCGGCGGTTTCCACCGCACCCAGGAGGAAGCAGGCGATCGCCAGGGGCAGCAGGTCGTTCAGAACCTCCGCACGGATCGCCGGCAACGCCAGGCGGGGCAGGCCCTGGGGGATCGCGCCCAGGAGCTTCACCCCGCGGCTTTCAAGCGGCAGCACCGTCGAGACGACGATTCCCAGGACCACCACGCCGAGGGCCACGGGCTTGTTCTTCAGAATCCGCTTGCCGAGGAGCAACAGTCCGAGGGCTGCGGACCCCAGGAGCAGGGACGTGGGATTGGTCTCCCCAAGGTGCCGGATCCCGTGAGCACTGTTCTCCCAAAAGCTGCCGTGGCTGCCAGGGAATCCCAGGAGTTTAGGCAGTTGGGTGCTGGCGAGGAAGAGTGCCACGCCGCACTTGAACCCGGTCATGACGCTTTCCGGGATGAAGTTCACGATGGAGCCGGCGCGCGCGATCCAGGCCAGGCATCCGATCAGCCCGACCATCAGGGCCGTGGCGGAGGCGAGGGCTGCAAACCGGGACGGATCATGGCCGGCCAGTTCGCCCAGGCTGGATCCGATCAGGAGGGAAATGGCCGAGGTGACCGAGACCGCCGTGTGTCGCGAGCTGCAGAACAGCCAGAACACCATCCCGCTGAACAGGCATGCGTACAACCCGGCCTCCGGCGGCAGGTTGGCCAGGGAGGCGTCACCGAGGGCCGCCGGCAGCAGGTAGGCGGCGAGAGTGAGTCCGGCGACCAGATCCCCGCGGAATCCAATCCAGGTGATCGAACGCAGCCAGACCAGGGCGGACATCGGATGCGGCATGGAGTTGGGGGCTTGACGGACGTCGTGGCTCAAGCGCCGGTTTCCCGCCGCCGCGACGGGTTGGCGTCGTAGGTTGCCGTGTGAGGGCATCGCCCGCGGGGGGTCCCGTCCCGGCCGGGAGTTCGTGAGGGGCGGTGGCTGAGACGGTGGATCC
>JAFLEG010000603.1 GCA_017302195.1 Verrucomicrobiota bacterium | reverse complement strand
ACGGAAGCAGCAGGAGCTTTGGGAGCGGGAGGACATGCCAATCACAACCAGCAATGCCTGGGGTTCCAAGACCCGGCGACGCCTCCTTCGGGTCCTCCTGGTCCTGGCCGGCGTGTGTGGGGTGATGGCACTGACGCGCCAGGTGCTTTTCCAGGGCCCGCCGCTGCCGCCTCAGCCCCTGCCGGCGCCACCGTTGGTGGACCTGCACGTACACACCGCAGGCATTGGCGCCGGGGACAGCGGGTGCTTCGTCGCGAAATACCTGCAGCAGAGCTACAAGTTCGGCATTTATCTCCAGGCGTTCGGCGTCACGCGCGAGGAGGTGGCCCGGGAAGGGGACGGATTGTTGATCCGCCGGATCTCCGAACGGCTTGCCCAAGGTGAACGGGTGGGGTCCGCGGTAATTCTCACTCTGGACGGCGCGGTGGATCCGGTGTCGGGGGAACTCGATCGTGAAGCGACCGAGGTGTATGTGCCGACCGAGTTCGTGGCCCGGGAGACGGCCCGATTCACCAACCTGCTCTACGGCGCCTCCATCAATCCGCATCGTCGGGACGCCCTGCAACGCCTGGACCGCGCGGCGGCCGAGGGGGCGGTGCTGGTGAAGTGGATCCCCAGCATCATGAAGATTGATCCGTCCGACGAATGCCTTGTTCCGTTCTACGACCGGATGAAGCACCACGGCCTGCCCCTGCTGAGCCACACCGGCGAAGAGCGTTCGTTCACCAAAGCCGACGACGCCCTCGCGGATCCCGAGCGTCTCCGTCTGCCGCTGCAGCGCGGCGTGGTGGTGATCGCCGCCCATGTGGCGTCCACCGGAGCGAATGCGGGCGAACCCGACTTGGAGCGCCTGGCCAAGCTCATGACCGGGTTTCCCAACCTGTACGCCGACATCTCGTCCCTCACCCAGGTCAACAAGCTGGCCTACCTGCGTCCGGCGCTCACGCGTCCAGAGTTCGCCGGACGCCTCTGCCACGGCTCCGACTTCCCGCTGATGAACACCGCGCTGGTCTCCCCGTGGTTCTTCCCCCTGGACCTGACGCGCGAGCAGATGGAGACGCTGGCGGCCATCGGGAATCCATGGGACCGTGACGTCGCCTTGAAACAGGCACTCGGCGTGCCCCCGGAAGTGTTCCAGCGCAGTGCGACCCTGTTGAGGAATCCCGCCACCCGCCGTGCCGCATCGCATCCCTGACAATTCCATGAGTCTTCCAATCCCCTCGTCCCGCTCCCAGCCGGCAACCCTGCTTTCCGTGGCCGGGATGGTCATCCCCCTGCTTGGATTGATTCGCGCCCAGGGCGCCGCCGGGATGCTGGCGGACCTGGGCCTGCTCCAGGTCGTCTGGGGTCTCTCCCCGTTCCTGCTCTTTCCCATCGCTGCGCGCCGCGCCCGACGTCCCTGGGTGGGCCGCATGATCCTGGTGCTGGTCGTGGTGGCCCTCCTGTTCAGCGTCGTCGGATACCTGATCCTGCTGCCGCGCCGCACCGGATCCGGAGCGGCGCTGCTCACCGTGTTCATTCCCGTCTGGCAGTGGCCGATGGCGCTGCTGTCGGCGGTGCTGTCCGTTTTCGTGCCTTCCGAGGAGCAGGAGCGGCAGATGAGCGGTGAGACCCCATCGTCAATGCATGGATCCGGGGATGCGCGAAACCCTTGAACCCGGTCGGGCGAGGCTTTCCATGAACCGGCCGGGTGTTCGGCGGTGGGTGCATCACACCGGAAGGCACCGCGAATGAACACGAATGGACGCCAATGGACGCCAATGGACGCCAATGGACGCGAATGAGAGCCGTGGGAGATGAATCTTCGCGCACCTCGCTGGCCTCGGTGAGGGCCGGCCTCTGGGGCTCTCCCGACCACTTCGATCTGCCGGGCGGATGGGAATGCCGGGTGCATGGCGATCCCCGGCTGCCGGTCCTGGTCTATCTCCCGGGGATTCACGGCGACTGGACGCTCATCACCAGCTTCCGCACCGCGGTGCGCGGACACGTCCGCTTCGTGGAGTTCTGTTACTCCCGGGACCCGTGCGCTGACCTGGCAGCCCATGCGGATGCGATGCTGACGTTCCTGCAGACCGCCGGCGTGTCGGAGGCCTGGCTGCTGGCCGAGTCGTTTGGATCGCAGGTGGCCTGGGCCTTGTTGGAGGCCCTGCCGCGGCATCCGGGCCTGCGCATCCGCGGCCTGATCCTGGCAGGTGGATTTGTCCGGTATCCCTTCCGACCGGGCCTTTGGGCAGCCACCCATTTCGCAAGGCACCTTCCGGATTGGGCGCTTCGGTCGCTGCTGGGGATCTACGCCCGTGTGGCCCGGGCCCGTCATCGCCATGCGCCAGAGACCCGGGAGCAAATTGGAGAATTTGTGCGGCGACGTCTGGAACCCGGGGATCGCGAGGCGGTGGTGCACCGTCTTCGACTGATTGCCGGATTCGATCCCCGTGCCGTCGCCTCGGCATGCCGGCTGCCCACCTGGAGTCTTACCGGATTCTGGGATCCCATTGTTCCCTGGCCGCTCACGCATCGGGGGATGGGGCGGCATCTTCCCGGGTGGCGGGGTCATCGCATCCTGCCGCTGGCCGACCACACCGTCCTGGCAACCCAGCCGTCCGCCGCCGCCCGCTGGGTGCTGCACTGGATGGCGGTCGCCGGGTAACTCCGCAATCGCTCCGGCTCCAGAGATCGTGGGGCGTGGTCAGCCATGCGGGACCGCGGCAATCACTCATCGCACTGCAGCGCCGGAGTTGATTGCAACCAAGGCAACGCCAGTTGACTTCACCGAGGTCCCGCCGTTACCTCGCGGGACGCTAGGAATTTCGGAAACTTGGCTCCCGTACCCAGCGAAGCAGCGGCACCCCAACTTCTCAACAGACAGACCCATGTTCAGTTTTCTCTGGGACGCGACGCAGCAGCGGCAGATCAATGAAGCGGGTGCCACCGCCGACTCTGCCAAGGATACCGCCAAAACGGCCGCCAACCGGGTGAATGAGCTCGAGCGCCGTGTGGATGCCCTGACGCTGACCTGCCAGGCCCTGTGGGAACTGAGCCATCTCAAGCTGGGCATCACGGAGAAGGATCTGGTGAAGAAGATCCAGGAGATTGACCTCCGGGACGACCGCCTCGACGGACGGATCGGGGGGCAGGTTGGACGGTGCCCGCGGTGCAATCAGACCACGAACAGCCTCCGCCGGCGTTGTGTCTATTGCGGCCAGGCATTGCTCGGCGGCGAGGTGTTTCGAAAAGTTCCCTGAGCCTTCTTCACGCAGCTGAAACGGGTGGCGCAAGCGTCTCGCGTGCCGTGGGCGGGAAGTTGGAACTGCAGATCGGACGCGTCGCTTTGCAACAAGCCCTCGGCGCCCGCCTGAGACGTGTGGAGTGTTCACGGTCTGGTTCTCAGCCCTGCAGCACGGCCGCGGCGAGGGTGCCCGAGTCAGCAAGGGAGGCGCGTGCGGTTCCC
>JAFLEG010000602.1 GCA_017302195.1 Verrucomicrobiota bacterium | reverse complement strand
CGCGATCTTCACGTAGTCGAGCTTCGCCTGGGTGGTGATCTCGCCGCCGATGACCACCACGTTGGACTTCACATACGTCTCGCAGGCCACCCGGCTGTACTTGTCCTGCGCCAGACAGGCGTCGAGCACGGCATCCGAGATGGTGTCGGCAACCTTGTCGGGATGACCTTCACCGACGGATTCAGACGAGAAAATGAAGCGTTTGCTCATGGACAATGGAGAGGAGATGCAGTCGGTTAAAACAACGTATTGACGTATCTTGATGCGACGATACGAATTTTTGAAACAGGGTCAACGGGCGATTTCGGTAGGATGGAGTCCAATGAACCGGGTGTGGCTTCGGTGGGGGATGTTGCTGACGATGGTCACCGGGGCGTGGGCCGCGGATCCGGTGGCCCCGGGACGGCGCGGCATGGTGGCCACGGTGCAGCCGGTGGCGACCCAGGCGGGACTCGACGCCCTGAAGGCCGGAGGCAATGCGGTGGACGCCGCCATCGCCTGTGCGCTGACCCTGGGGGTGGTGGACGGCCACAACTCCGGCCTGGGCGGCGGCGCCTTCATGACGCTGCGCCTGGCGGACGGCAGCCTGTGGGCGCTGGACGGACGGGAAACCGCCCCGGCAGCGGCCAGGACCGACCTCTACCTCACCAATGGCACCCCCGACCCCCGACGCAGCCAGGATGGCGCGCTGGCGGTCGGCGTCCCGGGGGAACTCGCCCTGCTGGCCTACGCCAGCACCAACTTCGGACGCCTCCCGATGTCCCGCCTGCTGGAGGCGGCGGCCCGGGTGGCGTCGAACGGATTTGCCCTGGACCGGCACTACGCGTCCCGGCTGGACGCCACCCGGCAGGAACTTGCAGCGTTCCCGGCAACTCGCGCCATCTTTCTCAAGCCGAATGGGACCCCCTGGCAGGCGGGCGACCGCCTGGTGCAGACCGACCTCGCCGCATCCTATCGCGCACTGGCCGGGACGGGTCCTGAATGGTTCTACCGCGGGCCGTTCGCCCAGCGGACCGACGCCTGGATGAAGGCCAATGGCGGTGTCCTGAGCGCCGCCGATTTCGCCCGGTACACGGTGCGCGTGCTCGACCCGGTACAGGGCACCTATCGTGGCTGGGAGATCGTGAGCTTTCCGCCGCCCAGTTCCGGCGGGGTGCATGTCATCGAGATCCTAAACATCCTGGAGAACTTCGACCTCCGCGCCCTGGGCGACCGGTCCCCGGAGTTTGTGCACCTCGTCACCGAGGCGATGAAGCGGGCCTTTGCCGACCGCGCCCACTGGCTGGGCGATCCAGACTTTGCCCCGGTGCCGATGGGACTGATCTCCAAGGCGTATGGCCAGGAATTGGCGCGGCAGATCCGGCGGGACCGGGCCACAGGAGTCTCCGGATCGGGTGTGCCGCCGCGGGCCACCAACGAGGTGTTTGCCGGGGACATCTCGCGGCACACCACCCACTTCTCCACCGCCGATGCCGAAGGCAACTGGGTTGCCTGCACCGCCTCCCTCAACACCAGTTTTGGCAGCAAGGTGGTCATCCCCGGCACCGGGATCCTGCTGAACAACCACATGGATGACTTTTCCATCCAGCCTGGGATTCCAAATGCCTTCGGTCTGGTGGGCGCCGCCGCCAATGCCATCGCGCCTGGGAAGCGTCCGCTGTCGAGCATGAGCCCCACCCTGCTGCTGCGGAATGGGCGTCCGGTGCTCTCCGTCGGGGCGGCTGGCGGACCGACCATCATCTCACAGACCCTGCTCGCCATTCTCCGCACCGTGGACTTCGGCCAACCCCCCGGAGATGCCCTGCGCGGCCCGCGGTTCCATCATCAGTGGCGTCCGGACGAACTGCACGTCGAGGCCGCCCTGGGGGACACCGTCATCGCCGCGCTCCGTGCCCTGGGTCACACCGTGGTGGTGGAACCCTCCCTCGGCGCCGCCCAGGCGGTGGGGATCGAGGCTGGCGCCCTGGTCGGCGCCGCAGACCCCCGCGGCGAGGGTTCCGCCGCGGGGTGGTAGCAGCATCCTTTGGACTGCGGTGGCTGGACCGCCGCTATGGCATCGGCCACGAATGCGCCCCCGGCGGGCCATGAACGCCCCGCCCGGTTTTCACGCATGCGGCGACATCCCCACCAACATCAAGTTCCGCGTGGCAAGGCACCCCGTTCGTTCAGGCCAGCTTCCTAAAATTGGAACAGCCCCTCGGCCTCGGGTTGCCACAGCACAGACAACACTTTCAGCCGTCTCGCACTGCCATTGGGATCCGTCCACTGGACGGTCTCGCCCTCCGAGAGTCCGAAGAGCGCAATTCCCTGCGAAGACAGGATGGATAGTGCGTCGTTATTCTCATTCATATTATGAGGAAATAAGAGATCCACCTCCAGTTCGTGCCCGGACTCCAGATCTTTCAGCCGGACCCGGGAGTTCATTGTCACGGTATTGTTTGGAATCTCCTGGGAAGAGACGATTTTCGCACCATCCACCAACGATTTGAGTGACTGCCCCTCGCCTGCACCGGCAGAGGGAATCAAGGCCCTCAATCGGGTTTCGTCCCGTTGGGTCATCAAGATGCTTCTTGGGGATTCCATAAGACCTTTGATGGGAGTTTAGAGTGGACGCTTCGAGGGGAAAGGGTAGTTCACTCGAATCTCCCGAGCTTTCCGCGAGTCAGCCGGGCGACTATTGGCAAGTCAAGTGCCCGTTTCCCGTCCCCACGGGAACTCCCTGATGTGGGAATGGGTCGAGTGGCTGTCGAACGGCTCCATCGCAGACAGACCCTCCTCGACACGGCCCAATTCCCGTGTGCCTCCGGCGCCGGCCAGGCGCATTCGATTCCACTTCGCACTATCTTCTCAGAGCCGGCCTGCCAGAAATGAACCCGATCCGCGCAGCGCCGGTCCAAACGCCACCCACCACGTCATGCCGTCCACTCCCAAGAAAGACCGCCGTGCCCAAACTGGCTCGAACCTCCGCGGCAATCCGCTCCACGCGCATCGCGTCAGCCTGTGGAGCCAGCGCTCAGCGCCATTCAAACGACTGGCCCGGGAGTACCAGCGACAGGTTCGGGCCCTGTTCTCAAAGGCCGAACTCCAGGTGGCGGCCAATCTCGCGGCGACGGTCCAAGCGGAATGGCGCCGCGCCGCACTCCAGGCCGGAGGGGAAGCCGCGAAAATCGCCTCCCTGAAGGACGCCGCACGCCGAAAGCTCGACCGGCTGCTGGCCCGGACCCTTCCCAGCTACCGGAAATTGCAGGCGCTCCGGCGGACCAGCCTGCGTGAACACCAACGGATCCACACGCGATACCACGCCGGCCTGCCCCACGATCAGGTTCACGTGAATATCGGCGATGTCGCACCCTCCGATCCGGCGGACGGGAAGATGTTCACCTCCCCGTTCCCCCTCTTCGCCGTGAGCCAAATTGACGAAGGCGGCATCGTCGCCGAGGACGAGTCCTT
>JAFLEG010000601.1 GCA_017302195.1 Verrucomicrobiota bacterium | reverse complement strand
AAACAGCCCCAGATGCATCACGTGAAGGAACTTCATCGGAATGCGGATGGTGGACAGATACGGCATCGCATAGACCCACTGGTAGAAGGGCGCGAAGCGCCCGAACGACAGCAACAGCGACACCCCGCACACCACCGCCCAAAACCCGATCAGCCGCCGTTCCCGCTCCGAGTAGGGCTGCCGTCCGGATCGGGACATCGCCCGCGCCACCGCCCACCCCGCCACGATCAGCACCAGCACGCCCGCGTACTCGCCGCCGCCGTTGAACCGGGTCTGCGGCGTGCCATCCTGGCCAACATTGCCCCAGTAGGCGCCACCGGCGGGCGTATCCATCCGGTATCCCATGATGCCGGGCACGGCGATGCGCACCACCTCCAGCTTCGGGAAGCTCCAGCCGGTCACGAAGTCCCATCGCTGCCGCTTCGCCTCCGGCGACTCCCCCATCACCGCCACCCCCTGGATCTGGGTGCCGACGAGCGTGGACAGCACGTAGGAGGCGATCCATGTCGCACAACCGGCCACCACCGCCAACCGACCGACGACGGCAATCCCGCGCCGCGCCGGCGGGAAATCCAAGGCCAGCCAGCCCGAAACCAGGGCGCAGGCTGCCACAAAAAGACTGAGGATCGCCCCGACGTCGGCTCCTTCAATGACCGCGAAACCCACTGCGATTCCCGCCAAGACGGCCCGGGTCCAGAACCGCCGCGAATCCCTCCCCGACAATGCCGCGAGCGCCAGAAGCGCGAATGCGAGCGTGGAGGCCCTCGCTCCAAGTCCCCAGCCAGCATGGGAGACGAAATTGGTGTTCAACGCTGCCGCAAGCCCCACCAGCAACGAAACGGGCTGGCCAAACCCATTGGCCCGGCAGAACACGACGGCCGCAAGCCCTAGGAAGAGAAGCGACAGCACAGCCAAAAATTTCCCAAACAGAACCGGGCCAAGAATCAGATAGAGGAGATTGGAAAACGACGGTTGCAAGGGCAGCGCCGAACCTCCTAACCACACCATCGGATTCCAGCTCCCGGAGAAAAATGCACTCCAGCGGGCCTCCGAATAAGCCGACATTAGCCCCAGAGGAGCGTCGTTAGAGAACGCCATCTGCTCCGGGACCAGGCTTCGAATCCAAAGGCCGAGCAAGACGATCCCCAGCACGCCCAGGGCGATCCCAAGTCCGCGGAGCCCTCCCCGCGCTGTGGTGAATTGGCTCATGATGTCGTTCGTTCCGCGTGACGAAAGCGGTTCCGAAGGCGCCCGGCCAGCCCCATCACGGAACGCCAGACAATGCGGGCCAGAACCCGGATGACGAACACAACGCCCCGGCGGCGAAGCGCCGACCACCAGAGCTTGGTCTCCGCAGACATGTCCGCACCCCACTCCCGACCCACCAGGATGATATGGCCGCACTGTGCAAAATAGCCGACCCATTCCACTTCGGGACAATGACCGGTCCGGCGGTAAAATTTCCTGAAATCGTAAAGCACCGGATTCACCCAGAGCCAGAGGGTGGGTACGGGCATTCCCTCCAGCAGCTCGGCCTCGCCGACGGGAAGGCTCGCGAAAAAGCGGCGGGCCTGCGCCTCCTTCCGGGCCCCGGACAACCCGTTCGAGTACTTGCCTGTCTTGCCCACCGAGTGCGGGACATAGATGATGTTCCCGGCGATGTAGCAAAGACCACGGGCGCGCGACAACGTCTGGAAGCCGTAGGCGTAATCCGGATTCACCCAAGAGAACACCATTCCCGTTGGGCTGCAGGCGGCCACTTCGTCCAGGAGGCTGCGAGGGGTCGCGGAGGTAAGCCCGCGGGGGAAGATGTTCCAGAAGAGCGGACTGAACCGGCAGAACTCCTCGACCACCCGCTCGCAGGTAAAATGTCGAACCGCGGGAGGGCGGTCAGGTCCGGCGAGATGGTCGGCGAACCCATTGATCGGCGGATACGATACGAGGGAATCCGGATTCTCGCGGCACACTGGATGCAGCAACTCCAAGGCATTCGACGTCAGCCGCTGCTTGTCCTCCACCACCAGGACCCAGCGTCCCTGCGCCTGCCGCCGCGCATTCTCCCAGTTCTCGTGCATCGGGAGATTCCCGGTGGTGCGGAAATAGCGGACCCGTGAATCCGTGAACCGAGCGACTGCATCCCGGGTTGCCACCGGCGAATCGTCATTGTCAGAGACGATCACCTCGAAATCCCCGAACGTCTGGTCGAGCACGCTCTGAATCGCCCCGGAGACGATCTCGGCACGATTCTTGGTGGGAATCAGAATGGAGAAGAACGGCCCACTCATGCGGCTGCATTGGAGGCCGTGAGCAAACCACGCACTTCGCGGCAGACGCGATCCACCTGGTCCTCGGTCAGGTTGAGCGCGGAGGGAAGATTCAGTGCCCGGTCCTGCAAATCGTAGGCGACCCGGTTGCGCTCCCGGGCCGGACCGGATTGAGGATGATGCTGATACGCGGGCAGTGAGCTCAAGGGATGGAAAAAGGGACGTGTATCAATTCCACGGCGATCCAACTCGTCCTGGAGGTCCCGCTGGCTTGGACGGCCACGGCGCTCCCACACCAGGGTGACCATCCAGTAACTGTTTCTGACCCCGTCGGGCTCCACGTTCAACGCGATGCCCGGCAGGTCCGCCAACCGGTCGCGATACCAGCCGAAAACTTCCCGCTTCTTGGCCACCAGTTCTTCCACACGCTCCAACTGCGCCGTTCCGAGCGCGGCTTGCATGGAGCTCATCTTGTATTTGAATCCCACGGTCGTGTTGCGGAAAAAGCGGTCTCCAGGCTCTCGGCCATGATCTCTCAGGTGGAGAATCTTGCGGAACAGGGGCTCGTCCGCAGTGGCGAGAAGCCCCCCCTCACCCGTCGTCAACGTCTTTGAGCCGTGAAAGCTGAAGACGCCGGTGTCCCCTAGGCTTCCCGCGGGGCGACCCTGATAGGTGGACCCCACCGCCTCGGCGGCATCTTCGATGAGAGCGACCCCATGTGCGCTGGCAACCTGGCGAAGTCCCGCGTAGTCAGGCATGGATCCGTAGAGATCCACGGGAATCGCCGCGCGGGTTCGGGGCGTGATGCAGTCCCTCAGGGATTCCGGCGTGAGCACCCAAGTGACAGGATCCACATCCGCAAAAACCGGCACCGCGCCGACGTAGTGAACCGGCGCCGATGTGGCGATCCAGGTGATCTCCGGAACAATGACCTCATCACCTGGGCCAATGCCCATGGCAGCCAGAGAGAGGTGGATCGCCGACGTGCAGGACGGCAGGGAGGTGACAAACGGGAGGTTCAGATGGGTGGCAAAGGCCTTTTCAAACCGCTCATGCCACCGGTTGGCCTGACTGTACCACGCATGAGTGACCGCGTCGGTGACGTACTGGATCTCGCGATTGGTGATCCAAGGCCCCGATACCGGAATTCGGTCGCCGGACGGTGAAGCACTCACTGGGATTCCTCCACGCGGG
>JAFLEG010000600.1 GCA_017302195.1 Verrucomicrobiota bacterium | reverse complement strand
CCTCGCGATAGGGGGCTTCTGCAGACCCGTCCGCGCTGAGTGCCACGGCCGTGCCGTCCCCGGAACGGCGCAGGTGCAGATTGTGGTCGCGGACCTCCACGATCCACCGGCCGTCGGGAGAGGTTCCCGGGAGGCGCTCTGGCGGCGGCACGGCCGCAGGCGAAGGAGCCTCCGACCGGTCCTCCCGCGCACGGACGACCGCCGGTGCCGACTCTTCGGTCGCTTCAAACACCGCGACCGTGGTGCCCTCGCGGTCGGTGAGGAGAAAGACGTGGCCCACGAAGGTGTGCTGGGATCGTTCCTGGCCGGCGCGGAGACGACCGTAGCCACGCCGGACGCCTTCGGTATCGAGCCAGAACAGATCCAGATCCTCGCGGGATTCGTTGCGCAGCCGGAGTCGGGTCTCGTCGCTCGACGGCCGGGACCGGGTCGGGGTTTGTTTCGTCACCCCGGCTGCGGACCCACCCGCAGCTTCCTCCCGAAGCTCGGATCGCCCCAGATCCCAGGTCCACCGCCGCCCTCCGGCATCGAACTGCACCGCGGAGGGCGCCGGGGCATCCCCTGCCAGCAGGTCCACGGTCACCTCCCGGAGGGGCAGGCGATCGGCAGTCAGGGGAGTTCCAAGGGCGGATCCCAGGGCCTGGGCCAGTGCCGCCGCATCCATCAGGGGCTTCCGCACGCCGGTCTCGGCATCCACAAACACGAATTCTGCGGCGTCCGGCCCGGTGGCCACCCGGTACCAGAACGTCCGGCCCCCGGGCATCCACTGCGGCCGAACCCGCTGCCGGAAGACGGTGTTCTCCGTGCGCCGGGCCAGCCCCGCCGCCTGTTCATATTCCATCTTGGAGCCCTGCGACCAGGCCCCCGGCGTCCCGGTGATCAGCGTCAGCGCCAGGGTCCACAGACACCGGTTCTTCCCTCCGCCTTGGAACATGTCCAAATCCTTTCCCGGCCCCTGCGGCAATTCAACCCCGCTCCGGCTCCCGCTCAATGGATCAGCCAGAAGAATCCCATCGCGACAGCGGTCGGCAGCAGGGCACCCGTGAGCAGGCCCAGCGGGCTGATGCCCTCCGTACCGAACGCGGTTGCGGACTGCAGGATGCCCACGCCGGCCGGATTGGGCGCATTGGCGATGACGGTCAACCCGCCTCCGGTGACCGCTCCAGCCACCAGGGCATACTGGAGATCGGGTGCCAGGCCCTCGACCAGGGAACCCAGATAGGTCAGGGCCGCGTTGTCGGTGATGGCCGTCAGGGCGGTGGCGCCGAAGTAGAGGGCGCTGCCGTTCAGGCTTTGGATCAGCGGCTTGAGCCAGTAGGCCTGGAGCGAGCCCAGGGTGACCAGGCCGGCGAGGAAGAATCCCACCAGCAGCCCCTCCCGAAGCTTGAGCTCCTCCTGATACTCCCGGGTGGCGGTCACCACCCCGAGAAACAGCACGAAGATGCCGAAAAAGACATCCGGGTGATGCCCGAAGGCCACGACCAGGGCCAGGAACCCCAGGTGAACCGCGGTCAGCCATCCGGGCACGGACGGTCCGGATTCCTCGTCGAAAGGCAGCGCCGAGAGTTCCCGGCGAAACCAGGAGGCGACGAGGACGGTGGACACCACGCAGCTTGCCGCGGCCCGCCAGCCGAAATGGGTCAGCATGAAGAGGGAGTCCCAGTTCCATTTGGCAGCCACCATCAGCACGGGCGGCGCGGCGAAGTGGGTCAGGGTGCCGCCCACCGACACGTTGACAAAGAGCAGGCCCAGGGTGGCGTAGGCCAGACGGCGGCTGATGCCGCGATCGAAGAACCGCCGCTTGAGCACCAGGGCGAGCAGCGTCATGGCGGCGGGTTCGGTGACGAAGGAGCCCAGCAGGGGTCCGAGGGACAGGGCGGTGCCGTAGAAGGCGAGGCTGGGGTGCAGCGGCAACAGCCCGGCGACGGCCCGGATCACCGCCTCCGCGCAACGCACCACCGGACGGGTGGCCGCAACCACCATGATCACCAGCACAAACTTTGGTTCGGTGAAGTTCAGCCCCTCCACATACGCGATGGCGTCGTGAAACGAGCCCTGCCAGGCGGCGATGCCCACAAACAGCGCCGCGGCCCAAAGCCCGAACACCACCTCGGTCTCCGCCAGGAAGTGCAGCAGGTTCTCCGGGATGGATCCCTGCGGATACCGGTGTGCCCACCGCGCGAACTGCTTGACCGCAAAGGTGTGCAGCACTGCCAGGATGAAGAAAGCCGTCGCCAGTTGCTCCATTCCCGGAGGATAGATCATGGGCGCAACCTTGTCCCGCCGGCGGTGATCCATTCAGCATCTGCGCGCGATGTCCGAACCGCCAACCGCCGATGCTGATGCCGAGCTCATGCTGCGCGTGAAGCGCGGCGGGGCGGACGCTTCGGACGCGTTCGCCCGGCTTGTCGAGCGCTGGAAGCAGCCGGTGATGGCCTTCGTGTACCGCACCCTGCCGGATCCGGACGAGGCCGAGGACCTGGCGCAGGGCGTGTTTGTCCAGTTGTGGCGGACAGCCGGGCGCTATCAGCCGACCGCCCGGTTCAGCACCTTCCTGTTCACCATCGCCCGCAACCTGGCCCTGAACGAGGTGCGGCGGCGGCGGCGGCATCCGGCCGATTCCCTGGACGAGGCGCCCGACGGCGAGGATTCCGGGCCCGTGCGCCAGATTCCGGACCGGGGCGTTGCGTCCGCCGATCGGGCGCTGGAGCGGGTGGAATTGGCGGCCAAGGTTCAGGAAGCCCTGGACGCGCTGCCCGAGAAGCAGCGGACGGCCCTGGTCCTCTGCCGGGAAGGGGAGCTCAGCTATGAGGAGATCGCGGACGTCCTGGGAACGACCGTGCCGGCCACCAAGTCGCTGATTTTCAGGGCCCGGGAAATCCTGAAGGGCCGGCTCAAGCCGTATCTGCGCACCGGGGAATGGCTGGAGACACCCTCCGGTCCCTGACCGGGTCCCCGAGCGAAACTATTGCGGAGTTCTGGTGCTAGAGAATTCAGGGAAACCATGAAGCCGACACAGGACATTGAGGCGTTGCTGGACGCCATGCGCGGCCGACGGCTGACGGCTGAGGAATTCGGATCGCTGCAGCGCCTGCTGGAGGGGCGTCCCGAGGATCGTCGCCGGCTCGATGAGGAACTGGCCCTGAATCAGGCGCTGGATTCCCGCACGGCGCCGGCCGTGTCGTCCAACTTCCTCGCCCGGGTGGAAACCCGGATTGCCGCCGAAGATTCCGCCGGGCGTCGAACCCACTCCCGGCCGGGGCCAGGGTGGTCCTTCTGGCGCTGGCGCTTCCTCACCCCGGCGATCCCGATCGTCACGTTGACGCTGGCGCTGGGGGGGTGGTGGCAATACCGCATGCACCAGCGTGGCCTTCTCGCGACCAGCCTCGCGACGCTGGCCCCGGGAAGCCCCGTTCCCGGAATGGAATCCCTCCAGGATTTTGATGCCGTCCAGTGGCTGCGGTCCGGCCCGG
>JAFLEG010000599.1 GCA_017302195.1 Verrucomicrobiota bacterium | reverse complement strand
TGGAGGATGTCCCACACCTGCATGGCGGCGACGGTCCGGCCCAGCCAGGCGGCGGTGCGTTCGGTGTCGGTGAGCTCGGCGGCGGTCAGGCTGGTTTCGGTGAAACGGGGGTGCAGCACCAGCAGGTGGCAGCGTCCGAGCAGCGGGGTGACCTCGTCGAAATCGCTGCCATAGACGCTTTCGCCCGGCCCCTTCACCCGAATCACCAACGGGGTCTCCGGCGCGTTGGTTTTGGCGGAGAACCATTGCGCGAGCACGCGGACGCCGGGTTCGGTCTCAAAGGTCACTTGCCGGCCCTCGGAGTAGCGTCCCGCCCATCCGGCCGGTCCGCCAATGCGCTGGGTGTTGAAGGCCGGTGCGTTGTTCGGGAACCAGCGGAACACCCGGGCACGAAGCTCCGGCTCCAGTGCCGCCTGGCGTCCTTGCCAATCCTCAAGGGAGCGGGGCGCCTGGAGACGGACTGGGGAGGTGAGTTCGTGCTGGATGCGGTAGTTGGCGGCATCGGCCGGGAGTTCCTTCAGGACCGCCAGGGATTCCGGGGCGATGGCGGGCGGGGTGAACACGCCGGTGACCGGGGCGGGGTCGTGCCTCAGCCAGCGGTTCATCCATTCGCGGCTGGCGTTGAGGAACAGCGGCGGGTCGCTGTGGCCCACGTCGTCATCCACTTCCCGGATGCGGTCCGGCGCCCCCATCAGGCCGTAGATGCGCTGCGCCCGCAGGAAGACTTCATGGTAGCCATCCGGGGGAAAGATGGTGTCGCGACGTCCGCTGGTGATGAGCAGCGGACGCGGTGCGATGAGGGCGGCCACCACAGGGAAATCCCAGCCGTGGGCGTTGTGATAGTAGATGCAGTCGCACTGGCCGCTGGCGAGCCAGTGGGCCGCCTGGGAACCATAGGTGAACGTCGAGCAGGACGGCGCAGCGGCCGCGATGCGGTCGTCGAGCGCGGCGAGATACCAGGTGATCGCGCCGCCGCCGGAGATGCCGGTGAGGCCGATGCGTGTGGCGTCCACTTCCGACCGGGTGGCCAGCCAGTCCAGGGCGCGCATGGCGTTCCAGACCTCAATGCCGGCCGGCGTATATCCCAGGGACAGCCAGTGCCACATGGCCAGGTTGTGGGTGCCGTGGTGAATGCCTGGCACCTCGCCAAATTCCAGCGTGTCGAGCGCGAGCACACAGTAGCCGTGGGTGGCGAACCAGGTGGTCCGGTCCAGATACTGCGTCTTGGCCCCCAGCGGATGCGCACTGTGGCCGCAGAGATAAAGCACCGTGGGTGCCGGACCCTGAAGATCCTTCGGCACATAGAAATTGCCGGTGACGTACAGCCCGGGCCGGCTCTGGAACACGACCTTCTCGATGCGGAACGCCGGCTGGTCGAGCGTGCCGGTGATCTCCGCGCGCAGCGGCGAGCGTGCGGGCATGGGGTCCAGTCCCAGCATGTCGGCGAGCTGCCGGCGCAACATCGGTCGTTCCCGCTGCCAGTCGTCCGCGGACCCGATGTCGGTCAGGCAGCGCTCGGTCATGGCCGCGGCGAGTTGGCGGAGCTGATGGGTCGCCGCCACGTGGCGGGCAGCGGCATCCTGTGCCATGCCCGCAGCGCAGCCGGCGAGCAGGGCGAGGCCCAGCAGGATTTGGCGGCGGAGGTTCATGGAGGCAAGGCTGCCCTCCGACGAGGCATTTGCGACCGGAATCTTCCGGGGACGCCCCCTACCTCATTGGCAAAGGAACCGTAGCAGACGAGGTCACTCTGACGGTTTCTGCCCTCCTCCTGAACACTGAACACTTGAAACTGAAAACTCCCCCGCATTCGGCTGTCGCCCCGGGGCGGCGGGAATTTCATGGCTTGGGGACAGTGAGAGCCTTCTCACGTCGGCTCCTACTTCCCCGTGCGGTTTTGGGTGGAGTACCTCACGGCCTCATTCCGTCCGTTTGCTCAGGTCAATCCTGAGGGTCGCTTCGGTTGCGGAGGGCACCACACCCGGGTGACCGGCTTCGGGAACCCCGTAGCGCCGCCACCAGACGCGCCCGCGCTCCGGGGTCCAGTCGCCGAACCTGGGGCACTCCCGCAGCGCGGCGGCCAGCGCGGCCATGTCCTGCGGACGCTGCTCCGGATCTTTGGCGAGGCAGCGGAGGAGGAGGGCCTCCAGCGGCGCGCTGACGGGGTTGCCCGACCGCCGTCCCGGCGGGATGGGTTCGGCGAACTGCTGCTGCTTCCAGATCTCTTCCGGCGTGGCTCCGTCGAACAGCGGCTGGGCGGTCAGGAGCTCGTAGCCCACCGCGCCGAGGGCATACACGTCGGTGCGCGCATCGCCGAAGCCGGGGTGCCGGATGGTTTCCGGGGCCATGTACAGGGGGGTGCCGAGGTATCGCGAAGGCTCGTGGACTTCGGCTTCCGGGGATCCGGTGACGCCGATGCGGCGGACGAGTCCGAAGTCGAGCACCTTGACGGTGTCCGGGATGCCGCCGCGTTCACAGAGAAACAGGTTGCCCAGCTTGATGTCCCGGTGGATGAGCCCGACCTGGTGCGCCTCGCGCAGGGATTCGCAGACCTGGACCAGCAGGTGCAGCACCCGTTCCTCCGGCTGGGCCCCATGCCGCTCCACGAGGTCGAGCAGGGTCATGCCGCGGAGCAGTTCCATGGCGTAGTAGAAGATCCCGTCATCGGTGCGTCCGTAGTCGTAAATCTGGATGGTGTTGGGATGGCTGAGCCGGCAGGTGAGCTGCACCTCGTGCTCGAAATGCCGGATCATCTCGGGATCCGCCCGGTCGGGGAGCAGCAGCTTCACTGCGGTTTCGCGGCGCATCAGGGCGTGGTGGGCGCGGTACACCACGCCCATGGCGCCCTCGCCGATCTTTTCCAGGAGCGTGTACTGGCCCAGGGGACGGGCCTTGAGCCGTGCCTCATCGAAGCGCCGCCGCCAGACGAGGTGTCCGTAGCCGGTGACCAGCGCGACCAGGGACGCCGCCGTCAGCAGGAGCAGCAGCGCAAGGACGAGGCTGCGCAGCACGCGGAGCGGGCGGAACGCCTCCGCGGCGTCGAGCTTGGTGGCGACGCCGAATCCGTAATCCGGAAGCCATCGCCAGGCGCCCACCGCGGGCACGCCCCGATAGTCGCGTTCCGGGATCACGGTGATTCCCGAGCCGCCCGCCACCGCGGAGGCCACCATGACATTGAGCGGACGTGACGACGGGTCGCCGGCGGCCGGCGCCAGCCCGAGGGTGAGGTCGGCACCGGGATCCCGGAGCTCGATGTTCAGGGACGAACTGGTTCCCGGCGCATTGGTGAGCAGGCCCAGTCGGCGCAGTTGCTCGTCGAAGCGGCTTCCGGAGATCAGGCGTCCGGAAGGATCAAAGGCAAAGGTCTCCCCGGACTCTCCCGGACGCGCCACCGAGAGCACCCGGGTGAATTCCTCCTCGGGACGCAGCACGAAGGCGATCGCCGCCGCGGCGTGGCCCGCCTCGTCGAGCACGGGA
>JAFLEG010000060.1 GCA_017302195.1 Verrucomicrobiota bacterium | reverse complement strand
GCCCTGCTCGGGAATGAATCCCCCCGCGCCGTTGACGATGTAGGGAATGGTCGGCGTGCCGTAATCCGGCTGCAGGTTGGCGTCCGGATCGGGCATCTCGAGCCGCTCGTAGTTGTGCACATGACCCGAGATGACGGCGGTCGCCCCCCAGGCGCGGTAGGGCCAGCGGGCGAAGGTGTACTGGGAGTTCTCCGCGCCCGGCGCGGAATTGTAGGGCGGGTGATGCAGGATCACGATCTTCCAGCGGGCGGTGCTGGCCGCCAGCCGCCGCTTCAGCCACGCGGCCTGCGTCGCGGACTCCGTGAAGGGGCTGTTGCTGCCATCGCGGTTGGGGATGGGCCGGTCCGCCGCATAGCGTCCGTAGGGCGTGGGCGAATCGCTGTCCAGGATGAACAGATGCACCGAGCTTGGCCCGCTGGCCGTGCCCAGGCGGACGTCGAAGTAACGCAGGTTCTGGGTCTCGCTGAAGGGTGCGAAGTCCTCGACCTCCCCGGAGATCAGGCTCCGGGTCCAGGTCTGTCCGGTGGCATTGTCGTCGAAGCTGATGGTGGTGTTCGGCGCCAGGGCCGTTCCCTCCCGGAGCGCCCTCCGGAAGTACTCCAGGTAGGGATTGCTCTTGGGGATGTTGTCCACCGAGGGGAGCGCGTCGTCGGCGACATCCGAATAGTCGTGGTTGCCCAGGCACGGGATGAAGCGGTTGTACGGGGGGGCGCCGGGCGGATAGGGGTAGATCACCGGGATCTGATCGGACTTGGGATGGATGTAACCGGTGAAATTCTTCCCGATGTTGACCTCGATGGTGGAGGCCTCGCCCAGGACGTAGTTGTTGTCGCCCGCCGAGACCACGAAATCCGGATTCCAGCTCCGAACCATCGCGGCCACGGTGTCCAGTGGGAAGGCCTGGTCCGCGAGGGTCTCCCCGTAGTCGCCGATGAGGGCGAAGCGGATGGCGCCGGGTCCGGTCGGCGCCTGCGGCAGCAGCCCCCCGACGGCCGGAAGCCGGCTCAGCGCCAGTCCGGCGCCTGCGGCGCCGGTGACCTGGAAGAAGCGGCGGCGGTTGAGGCCATGATGGGAATGCGGACTGGCGGGGCGGGGCAGCTCGGAGCTCATGTTTGCTGCGTCCTGTATCCGGTGGCACCGGATGGTTGTCAAAGCATCCGGCGGCATGTCGCGCCACCACCCCGCGCATTCGGAACCTGCCGGCAGGAGGGATCGGCGACTGGGTGGCGTCCGCCGATTCGTGGACACGAAGCCCACCCCGTGGCGCCTCGCGTCCGCAACGCCAGGGAGGCTCAGGAGATCCAGTCCCCGGCAGGGTCGCGTTCCATCCACGGCCTCATGCAGGGTCCGGTGGTGAAGAGTATCTGTTTTCGGTTGTAATCTTTAATGTTGACGCATGTCATTATTCGACTCAGAAAGAAGCGCGCCCCACAACCCGCCCCCATGAAGCCCTCCCTGCGCCTCGTCCTTGCCGTGGTCCTCGGTCACTCGTCGGTCCTTGGCGATTCGCTGATCCCGGTCACCGTGCGGCATCCGGGGGCCATGGCCAGTGTCACGGGCGGCTCGGCTTCGGTGGGCGGTGTGTTTGCCGGGTCGGCGCAGCGAATCCTCTTCCTCAGCGCCGCATCCGATCTGGCCGCCAACGACGTCAACGGTTCGGTGCTGGATCTCTTCCGGCGGGACCTGGACACGGGCCGGACCACGCTCGTCTCCACCAACAGCGCGGGGGTGAGCGGGCGGGGACAGGTGTGGGATTTCTCCGTGTCTGCCGACGGACGACGGGTGGCGTTCACCTGGGCGACCGACGAGTCGTCGCTGGGGGACACCAACGGGGTCACGGACATCTATTGGCGGGATTTGGAAACGGGGGTCACCACGCTGGCCAGCCATCGTCACGGGGCATCCGCTGCGGCCAATGCGCGCTCCTGGGGGGCGCAGATCTCCGCCGATGGTCGCTGGATCGCCTTCGAGAGCGAGTCCTCCGATTTGGTGGAGGCACCGGATGCCTCGGGAAGGTCCGGGGTGTTCCTTCACGATGTGCAGGCCGGCACCAGCGAATGGATCAACCGTCCGCCGTCCGATGCCATCGAGGATCCCCTGGATTTCAGCGCTTCCGCCGGGGGTCCCGTGATCAGCGCCGACGGTTCAGTGGTGGCATTTCTGAGCAACGCCAGGTCTCTGGCGCCGGTCGAGGGACATGCCACCACGATATTCATCTGGACACGCGATGGAACCGGACTGAGGCGGGTCCGGCTTCCGGATACTCTCCCGACCGATCCCCCGCTGCTCGTCGGTGTGGATTCCCTGACGCTCAGCGCCGACGGACGTGTCCTGGCATTTCCGTTATCGCCCGGCAGCGGCCTGCCTGAGACCGCGGGCGGCGTCTGGAGAATGGATCTTACCACGGGGGAGGTGGTGCAGGCATCACAAGGCCTCCCGGTCAGCGTGGAAACCCTGGTGGAGGGGCCGGTCTTGTCGGCGGACGGAGCCACCCTGGCCTTCACCGTGGAGAATGGCACCGATCCCTCCGAGGGTCTTTCCCATCAGATCCGCATCTGGAGGGCCGTCTCGGGCATTCACACGCTGACGTCCCTGCAGGAAGGCGGATCGGCGGTTGTCGAGGACCCGGCCGGCTCCCTCAGCCCAGTGCTGAGCGCCGATGGCGAGCACCTGATCTTTCTCTCGGACGCAGCGATTCCGGGGGCCGGCGTTTCCGTCGCCGGCACCCTCCAGTGGTTTCATCGGGAGCTGGCCACTGGGATCACCCGGAGCATCTCCGAGGACCCGGAGTCCATCGCACCCGGGTTCAGCCCCGACGGCCGGCACGTCCTGGTGGAAGAGCGAACTCCCGTCCTGGTTCCGGGCGATCACAATGGCGAGGCGGACCTGGTCGTGATCTCCCTCGCCGACGGGACGCGGAACGTCGTGTCGCTGGCCACCGGGTCGCACCGGACGGCCTCCGGGGGCAGCATGACCGGCATCGGACTCAGCGACGACGGCGGGAAGCTGGCCTACGTCAGCGACGCGTCCGATCTCGTGGCCGCGCCGGACGATCCCCAACGATCCCGCGACACCTTCGTGTTCGACCGGCTCACGGGAGGCAACCGCCTGCTCTCCGTCGGTCCGGAGGGCGCCGCCACGGGCGGCGCGAGCGAATCGGCCCTTTCCCGCAACGGGCGGTTTCTCGCCGACGTCTCGACAGGGGGCGATGCCCCGACGGGCAGCGAGATCGTCCGCATCCATCTGGACACGGGAGTCCGCGAACCGGTCAGCGCCGCGGACCGGACCACCCACAGCCTTGGACGCTGGGCATCAGAGCCTCGAATCAGCGCCGATGGACGGCGGGTCGCCTTCCGCTCGTCGGCCCTCCGGGAAGGCATCTCGGATTCCGCCCTGTATCTGAGGGACCTGGACGCCGGCCGCACCTGGCAGATCAACCCCCGCAGTCTGACCGGGCGGCCCACCCCTCAGGGACAGCGTCTCCAGATTTCCGCCGATGCGCAGATGGCGCTGTTCCAGGAGGGGCGTGGGGAGTGGTTCCTCGCCCGGCTCACCAACGACACCTTCATGGAAGTGCAGCGGTTCCCGGCCAGCAATGCCTGGCTGGGCGATGATGGGCGGACCGTGGTGATTCTCCGGCAGGGACTCGGCATGGACGCGCCAGGCCTGAGCCCCGTATCCTGCCCTCGGCCTCGGAGGAACTCCTGCTTCCGCCATCGCTGCTTCCGGTCTCCGATCTCCAGATCGCCGCCCAGGGTTCCGTGATCGCGTATGTCCGGCGCCAGGATCGCTCGCTGGGAACGCCGCCGCAGGTGTGGGCAATTCCGGTGGCCACCCGGGTCGAGGAACTGGTGAGCCGGAGTCCTTCCGGGGTGCCCGGATCCACGGAAAGCCGCGGGCCACGGCTCAGCGCGGACGGACGCTTCGTGACCTACCGCACTGCCGCTCCGGAACTGGGTGCCGCCGGGAATCCCTGGCCCCAGGTGGTGGTCACCGACCGTTACGCGGGCACGACCGCCCTGCTGTCCCGTGCCGCGGACGGCACCCCGGGCTCCTCCCTCTCCACGCTGGCGCAGATCAGCGGGGATGGCCGCTGGGTTGCCTTCACGACGTTTGCGGACACCCTGCTGGCCGGTGATCACAACGGTCTGGGAGACGTCGCCATCGCCCGGGTGGATGCATCGGCCCCGGCCGACTCGGATTCCGATGGCCTGGCCGACGGCTGGGAACGCGATCACTTCGGGTCTCTCGACGCAACGGCGTCCGCCGATCCGGATGGCGATGGCCAGGGCAATGCCGACGAACAGGCCGCCCGGACGAGCCCGCGGCATGTGGAGTCCGTGCTGCGGCTCCAGATCTCACCGGAGGGCGTTCCACTGGAAGTCCGGTGGTCCGGAATGGCCGGCGTCCGCTACCAACTCGAACACGCCACCCACCTGAACGCGGACTCCTCATGGACGCCCCTCGGGGATCCGGTGACCGGTTACACCGGCGCACTGCGGGTCTCGCTGCCCACGGCGACCGCAAGTGGCAGCTTGTTCCTCCGCCTGGCGGCGCAGCCAACCCCCTGACCATGGTTCAGCGTGTCCCCAACCCACCCAAAAAGCTTGGAGCCCGGCGGGCAGTGAGTTGAATGACCCGGATGCGTTTTCGAGAAGTCTTTCGCGCGACGGCCCGTGTGAGCGCCCTGGTACTCGCCGGCCTGTGTTGCCTGGCGGCGGACAAGCCGGCGCCCGTTCCCACCGGACCGCAGTCCGATGGCCCCTTCCACAAGATGATCCTGGATGCCGACCGGGACCTCGACGGCGACGGCGCGGTGGACGACGTGATCCTCGATCCGATGGAGATCGCCATCGCACCGGACGGCCGGGTCTTCTTCATCGAGCGCGCGGGTGTTGTGAAGCTCTGGAAGCCGGAGACCCGGGCGACGGTCGTTGTGGGACGGCTGGAGGTGTTCAAGGAACTGGAGGATGGCCTGCTGGGCATCGCGCTCGATCCAAAGTTTGCCCAGAATGGATGGATCTACCTCTTCCACTCGGAGCCCGCAACGCGGCAGGTCGAGGGCGTGGGCAAGATGGGCGACAACCTCGTGTCCCGTTTCACGATCACGGGCGACACCCTGGATCTGACCTCCCGGAAGGAGTTGCTTCGCATCCCGACTCAGCGGGAGCAATGCTGTCACTCGGCCGGGTCGCTCGACTTCGACGCCGACGGCAACCTCTACGTCGCCACCGGCGACAATACCCACCCCGGCGAATCGGACGGCTTCACGCCCGTGGACGAGCGCGATGGCCGCGGACCGTGGAACGCGCTGAAGTCCGCGGCCAACGCCAATGACCTGCGTGGAAAAATCCTCCGGGTGCATCCCGAGCCCGACGGGTCGGTGACCATTCCCCGGGGCAATCTCTTTCCGCCGGGCACGGCGTCCACACGGCCGGAGATCTTTGTCATGGGCAACCGCAATCCCTGGCGCATCGCGGTGGACCGACGCAGCGGCTTCCTCTACTGGGGCGAGGTGGGTCCCGATGCCGGAGGTCCGAGCGAGCACCGCGGCCCGGCTGGTTTCGACGAGATCAACCAGGCCCGCGCCGCCGGCAACTTCGGCTGGCCGCTCGTCATCGCCGACAACAAGCCCTACCGGCGCCATGACTTCGCGACCCGCGTCCACGGCGAGGCCTGGGATCCGCTGAAGCCGCTGAACGAGTCCCGCTACAACACCGGACCAAAGGAGCTGCCGCCCGCCCAGCCGGCATTTCTCTGGTATCCCTACTCCGCCTCCACCCGGTTTCCGGCAGTGAAGGACGGCGGCCGCACGGCGTGCGCGGGGCCGGTGTACCATTTCGACGAACGCCTGAACTCACCCCTCAAGCTCCCGCGCGAGTTCGACCGCACACTCTTCATCTACGAATGGTCCCGGAACTGGATCCTCGCCGTGCATCTCGATGCCGAGGACCGCATCGCCAGGCGCCCCGACGGATCGCTGTTCATGGAACGGTTCTGTCCGCAGATGACCTTCATGCGCCCCACCGACCTGGCCATCGGCCCCGATGGATGTCTCTACGTGCTGGAAAACGGCACGGCCTGGGTCGGCAACCGGGATACCCAACTGGTGCGCATCGAACACCGGCCATAGCACGGCGCCGGCGTCCTGGTGCTGGGGATGTGGCCTCCCCGAGCGGGCTCCCACTTTTCAAGCGTCTTCATCCTGCGAGGTTCCTTCCGGTGAACCGGCATTGGCGATGGGCCGCAGGCCTGACCCTGGCGCTGCCCGTATTGATCGTCCTGGCGCTGTACGTCGAACGATGGCGCGGGCGGCATGAGCTGGCGGCGACCCTTGCGGACCTGAGGGCGCAGGGACGATACCAGCCGCCGGAAGTGCTGTTCGCGCCACCGGGCATGTCCAATGGACACCTCCGGATGTTGAAGGCGTCTCACGCTCTGAATCGCCCCGACGCGCCTGCCAGCATGAGGGTCATCACTCCGGGCCGTGCGGTGGAGGCGGGTCGCCAGACCCAGTGGAAGGCCTTGAAGGGACCCCCGGCAACCTGGGAGGCGCTGGAGGCCTGGTATCGGGATTCCCACGGGGCCCTGGAGGCGCTTCGGGACGCCTTCGCGCTGCCGGAGTGCCGGAGTGGGGTGGATTGGCGCCGGGGCTTCTCGGTTCGATTCACCGGACTGACGGAGTGCAAGAAGGCGGCCCAGGGATTCGTGGCGGCGGCCCTGGTCTCGGCCCGGAACGGCGATCCTGGCGCTGCACTGGCCTGGATGCACGACCTCCAGGCCGTCGAGAGGTCGATGGAACGGGATCCGCTCCTGATCAGCCAACTGGTGCGCACGGCCTGTGCGTCGCTGGCGCTGCCGGTGGCCTGGGATCTCTCGCAGCGTCCCGACTGGAGCGACGCGGATCTGCTGGCGCTCCAGCGCGCGCTGCCTTCGACGAACTTCGTCAGGGGCTACGTCGCAAGTCTCTGGGGCGAGGCGGCGCTCTGGGGAGCATCCGTTTCCGACCCGCGCTACTTCGAAGCCCTGTCGTTGCAATGGTTCGCCGGAAGCGATCCGGAACTCACAATCCCCTCCGGACTGGACGAAGCTTCAGAGTTTGCCAGCGATCTGTTCGCCCGCACCCGAAACGCCCTCCAGTCCAAGGTATGGCATCCTATCTGGTGCTTTGCCTGGTTGGATCAGGCGCAGGCCCATCATCTGCGCTCCACCGACGAACTGGCCCGTGAATGGCAGGCTGCCGGCGACCAACACAGCCTCCAGTCGCATTCGGCAGGGGACGTCCACGGAGCGCAACGGCTGGGCCCTTACGACACCCTGCGGTTTTGGCTGACCTCGATTTCCCTGGGGGCGCTGGAATCCGGTCTGGCGAGGGCGCTCCGGTTGGAGACCGAGCGGGCGCTGATCGAAACCGGCATTGCCATCCAGCGGTTCACACGGCGCCACGGGCGGGCGCCCCAGGACCTCGACGAACTGGTGCCCGAATGGCTCGGAGCGCTGCCGCTGGATGGCATGGACGGACAGCCCTTGCGCTACCGGCGGGATTCCGAGGGCACCTGGCGGCTCTGGAGCGTGGGCGAGGATTTCAAGGACGACGGTGGCGACCCCACGCCGCTCAACCCAGGCGCGCCAACCTTCCACTGGTGGCGAGCCCGCGACGCGGTGCTGCCCGTTCGCGCTGGCGACGCCGAGGTCGCGGAATGGCAGGCGAAGGAGGAAGAGAAACTGAAGCAGGGGAAATCCTCCTACCGAATGGACCCCCTCCTCGCCCGTCGCTACGGGCTCATTCCTCAGTCCGCGACCAACAACCCGTCCACGAACACGGCGCCACCTGCGGACGAACGAGCATCGCGAGCCCCCAAGTGACCCCGACAAGTCCGGGGACGCATTGGGCCCGGCGACACCCCAGCACACCCATCCGATGAGGGGAGGGACCGCATGGTGCGGTCCCTGATCAGGTCCGCGCCCCGCGGGAAGGGGAACCCCGGGGGTTGGACCGGAGCGTGCGCCCCATCCTGGGAGGGCAGGGATTCAGCGGAACATGGCGTGGCTGCGGTCGCCGCGGGACAGGGTGTAGGCCAGGAGGTCCAGGATCTCCTCCTTCTGCAGGGTGTTCAGCAGCCCCTCGGGCATGGGGGAGATGGTGGACGGCTCGATGGATTTCACCTCCTTGCGCTTCACGTTGGCGAAGGCGTTGGGATCGGTCATGTCGGTGGCGATCATCAGGGTGTCGTCGTTCAGGTTGGCCACCCGGCCGATCACCACATCGCCGTCATTCTTGGTCACCAGGATCGCCGCATACTGGTCGCTGATCTCCTTGTTGGGATCCACGATGGACTCCAGCAGGTCCCGCGGACTGAACCGCGCGCCCACGCCGGTGAGGTCCGGCCCGACGGCGCCACCCTCGGTGTCGAATCGGTGGCAGTTGTAACAGCCCACGGCCCCGAAGAGCTCGCGGCCCCGGCTGAAACTGCGTCCGCGCAGGCCGGAATCGAGGGCGGGCGCCAGGTCGGCCACGGTCCACTCCTTCACCGTGGACCGGCCGGCCAGGAGGTTCTCCAGGGCGGTGCGCTTCTCGGGTTTGGCCTCCAGAACGGCCTTCAGGCTCTCCTTCTCGGCATCGCTCAAGCCAGCGACGGCATCGGCCTTCATGTCGCGCAGGAAGCCGGCAAGGCTGGCGCCCCCGCGGAAGTTGGCGGCCTTCAGATACCATTCGAAATACTGGCGGCGCAGCTCCGGGGTCCAGCCGGACTTCAACACCCGCAGGTCGCGCGCATAGGCGATCTGCTCCTCCTGGCTGGGCGCCTTGAGCAGCGCGGCGACCAGGCGTCCGGCGATGCCGGGCGCGTCGAGGTACACCAGCATCTGGGAGAGCTGGGTGTTGAGGGCGATGTCCGTGGCGGGAAAGAGCGGACCGAACCGTGCCGCAAGACGCTGGCGGGTCGCGTCGTCCGGAGCGCCAAGGCGGATGAAGGCCAGGGCGTAGGCGCGGAGCAGTCCGAGCTGCTGGGGCACCGACAGCGCCTTCCAGTCCAGACGGTCCAGCGCCGCCACAATCCGGCCCTGGAGGGCCGGATCGGGCTGCGGATCCCCCGGCTTGCGGTGGAAGGGATCCTTGGAACTCACCCGTGCGAGGGCGATGAGGCCGTTGATCGCGGCGTTGGGCTGGGTTTCCTGGAGGGCGCGCTCGCGCCACTCGGCCACCGGTTGCCATTCGATGGCCACGCGGGCGGCATTCTGCAGATAGCGATCCCCGCTGGCCAGGTGCGGCCAGGCGGTGCGAACTGCTGCCGGATCCTGGCGTCCGTGAAAGGCCTCCAGCGAGCGCCGGATGGCCCGGGCGGATTCGCCGCCCGCGGGCGGTGCGGCGGGCGCCGTGGATTCCGGTCCGGTGTAGGTGACGCGGTAGAGTCCGGACTGCGTCTTGCGTCCGCCGATGGCGACGTACAGGGCGCCGTCCTGGGGATTCACGACCAGGTCGGTCAGGGGGAAGGGCTGTCCGGTAAGGAACTCCTCGGTCGTGCCGGAGTAGCCGGCGCCGTCCGGCGTCAGATGGATCGCGTACAGCTTCCCGTAGCTCCAGTCGGCGGCGAAGAAGGCGTTCTGGTACTTCGCGGGGAACTTGGCGCCATAGCCGAAGGCCACGCCGGTCGGCGATCCCGGGCCGACATCGGTCACCGGGGGCAGGGTGTCGGGGAAGTAGGACGGCCACTTGCCCGCGCCGGAGCGCCATCCGAAATCCACGCCACTGGCGACCAGGCAGATGCGGGTGGCACGGTACCACGGGGTGTTGATGTCCCATTCCATGTCCGCGTCGTAGGTGAACAGGTCCCCGTCCCGGTGGAACGCCGCGTCATACTCGTTGCGGAATCCCACGGTCTGCAGCTCCCACTGTTTCCCCTCGGGATCCGTCCTCGCCACCCAGCCGCCGGGTCCCAGCACGCCCTTCATGAACCCGTTGCCGTCCCAGAGCCGGGGCAGCAACTGATCCTCGCTCCAGTCGTAGGGCACCCGCGATCCGGCGAAGGCGGTGAGCTTGGTCTGGTTGCCGATGATGACGTGCAGTCCCTTGCCGTCGGGCGACGGCACGATGGCGTGCGGTCCATGCTCGCCGCCGCCCTCCAGCTTCCGCAGCAGCGTGACCTCGTCGAACTGGTCATCGCCGTTGGTGTCGCGGACGCGGTAGAGTCCGCGTCCCTGGAAGGCGTCGGTGGCCACCATCACATACAGGCTGTCGAAGGCGTAGAGCAGTCCCTGCGCCTGGCCGATGGCGGCGCCGATCTTCTCCACCTTCAGCCCCGTGCTGGTTCCCAGGGGCGGCGGGGTCAGGCGGTAGAGCGGGCCATACTGATCCGACACGATGAGCCGTCCCTTGGGATCGGCGCACATGGCCACCCACGATCCCTCCTGCTCCTTGGGTACGGTGTAGAGCAGCTCGACCCGGAAGTCCTTGGCGGCCTTGAGTGCGGTGACCGGAGTGGCCTGGGCGGCCGACGACTGGGCCATGCCAGGCAGGAGGGAGGCTGCGGCGGCGGCGATGGCGGTGAGACCGGCCGTCCATCGGGGAACGGCCCGATGCGCGCGGGGCAAGGGATGCATGGACCCGAGGGTGTCGGAACCGGTTTCCGGGCTCAAGCGGCGAGGCGCCCGCCCGGGAGCCTGATGGAGGGGTGATCCACCGCGACGCCAGTCACTCTGCAGCGCCTGCGGACAACCCGCGCGGAACGCGGGACGCCCATCATGCCGGGCGAAGAGCATCGGATGGATGGTCAGGGGGCTCGCGCCCGGAGGAAATTGCTGCTAGAAGCTCCGGCATCGCGGCATGAGCACCAGAGAAACGCACCGGCCTGCGGGACGACGGGGATTCACCCTGGTCGAACTGCTGTCCCTGCTGTCGGTCCTGGCGATCCTGCTGACCCTGGTTTCGGCGATGGTGGCCAATGCGCGGGTGCGGCGCCAGCGGACCGCCTGCGCCGACAATCTCCGCCAGGTGGCCCGCGCGGTGCATGCCTGTTCGGTGGACCAGGGGAAGCGTCCGCGGTCGTTCAGCCGCGTCATGGCCTCCATGGATGCTTCGGTATCCCCCAACCGCTTCCTGTGCCCCGCCGATCCCGCCCTGCGCGGTGGCGTCGGACGGGACCGCGCCACCAACGCCTACTGGGGCAACTACGCCAATGCCTCGCAGGAGCCCTGGACCCAGGCCAACCTGCGCGAGCCGGAATCCGGCTCCTGGTCGGCCGAGATGCTGGAGGTGAAGGAGACCGAGCCCTTCTCCTATCTCCACCCGCTCTCCTGGCAGCGCCTGGCCTGGCAGCGCCTGACGGGCACGGGGGCCGATTTCGGCGTGGCCGCCTGCCAGCTCCATGGGGTCCGCGTGCCCCCGCTGCCGGTCTGGATGGGGTTCAAGCCGTTCCTGCAATACGAGGGGGAGACCCTGCGGGCCACGGACGACGGCGCCGTGGTTCGACGCAAGGTGTTCCGTCCGGGAGCGACGTCCGAAAGTCCGCCGGGATCGGATTATCCCTGGGAATTCTACACCGACACCCCGCCGGGCC
>JAFLEG010000006.1:9265-21306 GCA_017302195.1 Verrucomicrobiota bacterium | reverse complement strand
GCGCAGGCGTTCGGGCAGCAGCGGCACCCCCTCGAGATTGTGCGTCACGTCCAGCCAGGTGCGTCCGCTCATCAGCATCGCGCGGCTGGGCACGCAGACGGCGCCGCTGTTGGAGCCGAAGCAGTAGTTGCCCCGGAAGCTGAAGCCGCGCTGCACCAACTGATCGAGATGGGGCGTCTCGATGGCTGTGTTGCCCCACGCGCCGATGGTGTCCGCACGCTGGTCATCCGCGAACAACAGCAGCAGGTTGGGGCGTCCGGCAGCCGCGACGGATGGACCCCAGGCCGGCAGGAGCGCGGCGAGGAGGAGCGAGCGGGCCAGGATCCGGAACCGGGAAGGGAGCGTTGCCATGCAGCGTCGTGACGTTGACGCAGTCCCGGCGATTCCGGAATGCCAAACCGAGGCAGAAAAGGAAAACGGCGCCTTCAGTAGTTGTCGGTGGAATCTCCGGAGGGGGCTCACACCGAGGACGCAAAGGACACAGAGGAAGACTTGGGGTGGGCCAGGGATGCCGGGTTGTCGGCAGCCGATTCATCGCCGCAAGGCGGTCCCCCGATTTCAGAGAAGGCCCTTCTCCCCATGAAGCCTCCCCACCCTTTGCGTCCTTTGGGCCCTTTGTGTGAGGCCCTCCCCGCCTGGGAGCCGAATGCAGGGTGGCCAGCGCCAATCGAAAAGAGAACGGCGCCCGGGAAAGGGCGCCGTCGCTCGCTGCGGGACGCGGGGACCTTTAGGCCGCCGGCTTGGCCGCACCCGCCTTGTTCAGGCGGATCTGGAGCCGGGAACGCTTCCGGCTGGCGGTGTTGGCCTTGATGGCGCCGGCCTTGACGGCTTTGCCGTAGGCCGAGCTCACGTCGCGGAAGGCGGTGGTGGCCTCCGCGGACTTCCCATCCTTGGCCAGCGAGAGAAACTTCTTCTCCAGGGTCTTCAGACGGGATTCCACGGCGCGGTTACGGGCGGCCTTGCGGACACTGGAGCGCGTGCGCTTCTCTGCGGACTTCGTATTCGGCATATCGCTTGACTCGAAAAATGAGCCCCGACCGTATCGGCCGGCCTCCGGATGTCAACGGGTTGTTGCCCTGCGGAAGAAGGCCGCAGGACGCGGTTGAATCCCGGCGCGGGGCCTCCCCAGACTCCGACCATGGCCGGCCCGTTGGCAGCCTCGTTCTGGGAGTTGTTGCGCGTCCCCTTTCAGCATGCGGAGCTGATCTGGGGAATCGTGCCGCTTTACTTTTCCTGGATGGTCACCGAGCTGACGACCTCCAAGCCCAGCTATCAGACCGCGATCCAGACCGGCTTCGCGCTGCTCTGGGCGGGGGCGCAGTGGGTTTGGCAGGCAGGCGCGGCGGCGTCCCGGACGCCGTCCGGCTGGAACCACCTGCACCTGGTCTCGCTGAACTCCCTGGTCACCCTGGTGGTGCTGGCCCTGGGCGCCCTCGCGTTGTGGAGCGGGCTCCGGCACCGGTATCCGCACGGCATGCAGTTCCTCGGGCACACCCGGTTCGCCGGCTATTTCATGATCACCCTGTTCCCGATCCAGGCCGGCCGCCTGGCCTGGACCTGGGACCGCGCCGCCGCCATTGCGGTGTTCACCATCCCGGTCTGGGCGCTGGTGCACCTGATGCTCTGGCCGCTGCGGCGGCGGTGAGCCCATGCTGCCTCCGCACGGCAGGGTCGCATTTGGAGGGAGTCTGCCGACGTGGCCGAACGTTTGAGTCCAAACCTTGGTCGCGTTCCATCCGCGACCCCATTTGAATCCGCGGCGCCCGTGGACGAATGAAGGGGAACGTGGCGTAAAAACGCGCACGGTTCGGGCCAGTTCGGCAGAGGTTTGGGCCATTTTGCCCCATTCCTCGGAAGGCAAGTTTGCGCAGGGCGGTGACCCGCAGAGACTCGCAGGCCGCCGGGGGGCCAGTGAGTGCTGGAGACGGTGCAGTGTGAATGTCATTCCGTCACCCCTCCGGAGGTTCCCTTCAACCGCGGTTCGAACGCTCTTCGAATGGCTGTGTCGGAGGGACAGTTCTGGGATTCCCCATTTGACCCCAGCATCGCCACCCCCCGACGCTGGCACCCCAGATATGCCGCGACCATCCAATCGTCGAGGTCTTGTCATCGCGGGCGGCTTCGCGGCCCTGTTGCTCATCGCAGCGGTCATCATGAACTCCCGGCCGCGGCGAGCTGCAAACGCGACGTTCTTGGGGATGACTACCAATTCGGCGGGCATACGCTTAGCAGAGTTCCTGATTTCAAATCGCAGTTCCAATTCCCTTCTCGGGACGATGTACTTTGTGGCGGCCGACTCTTCGACCAAGGCAAAGGGATTCGACATGATCCGAGCGCACTGGCTGCGCGACGGTGAGATTCGACTCAATGGGGGCATTCAAATCGGCCTGAGGGAAGCTCCTAGGGACGGTGAGTGGATTCTGAAAGGTTCACTGGTGACCGCCACCCCCCCCGTTTTGCAACGCAGTCCGCAAAATGGTTTTGCGGGATAGTTGAGGCATTCGTTCCGCCTGGAGAGCGGAGGGAGGAGATCCAATTGCGGATCCTGAACTTTGTTGGGCTCATCTACGACGTCCGGAGCGCTCCCTTCCGCCCCGACCGGCCCGTCAACCTGGAAGCTGCAGCAGGCGCTGCTCCCTAGAAATGCCCCTCCCGCCCAAACGTCGGAACCTGGCCATCGCAGGAGGTTTCGTGGCCTTGCTGTTCATCGCATCGGTCAGTTGGCAGGCCCGGCGGCAGGACCCTGTGAGCGCGGAGCTGATCGAAATCACCACCGACGATGCTGGCATTACGACGGCGGTGTTCATGATAACGAACCGCACTTCCACCAGATTCGGTGGTTCGGCGGCATTCGAGGAGACTTCGAGCAAACGCAGGGTTTGGATCAATGAGTATCCTTGGATCACAATGGATCCCTACGGAAGCAAGCGATTCGCGACACCCGTTCCTCCTGGTACTGGAGACTGGGTTCTGGAACTGACGTTGGAAAACCCTGAGCCGGGCAAGGCGGCACGTAGCGCCGGGCACTGGCTCTCTCGGACAGTGGGAGCGATCACTCCCAAATCAGCGATCGGTTTGCAACTGCAGAAGCGCATAATCACAGCATCCGGGATGGGCTACTTCGTTCGCAGCGCACCGATTCGCGCAAACCAAGCGATTCGTCGTGGAGGCACCGTAACCAACGCCCCGTAAAAAACCTCCCCGCGGTGGCGGGATCCGCCTTTCTGTGATTATCCGTAGCCACGGTGTGAACCACCTTTAATCACCCTCCAAAGGTCCCCAAAACGCCGAGCTGTTGGCAGAGGATGACCATGTCTAGGATGACCCCGCCCGGTTCTCCTCCTCCCTCAGCCAAGGAAAGCACGCTTGGGACCCCCGAATGCCCCATTTCCGAATCGTGGTTGGCCGTGACCTCTCCCAGGGGGGTATCCCCGGACCCGGATGCCTGGCCGGTGATCCGCGATCCATAACCCACACTGGGGCGTCGCTGGCCGTTGAAGCGGAGCAGTTCGATGAGATCGGCCGGCCTGAGGTGGGAGGGCGGCCCGAAGCTGATGCTCCGGATGCCCGTCTCGATGTCATCGTCCACCGACTGGATCGGGGCGCCCGCGTTCGACCATTCAGTCCGGCCGCCAGTGATGTTGAGACGCTGGCCGATTGAAGGGCCAGGGGATGCACCTGCTGAAGAATTGAGCCGCGGCTTTTGCTTTGATTGCGGGCGGGTTTGGGGCACTAGTTTTTGAGAATGAATCCCCGGTGGTCCCACGTCGTGATCCTGGTCGGGCTCGCCTCCGCTGCGGCCGTCGGCATCAGCATGGCGGCGGTGGATCCCACCCGCCTGGCTCCGGCCTCCACGGCGTCCGTGGACTTCACCCGCGACATCGCCCCGCTGCTGTCCGAACGCTGCCTAGACTGTCACGGCGCGAAGAAGCAGGAGTCCGGACTGCGGCTCGACCATCCCGCGGATGCCCTCAAGGGCGGCGAGCATGGCCCGCTGGTGGTCCCGGGCAATTCGGCGGCCTCGCTGCTGGTGGCAGTGGTGTCCGGGGCACACGGCGAGATCGCGGCGATGCCCAAGAAGGGCGAGAAGCTGACCGACGGGCAGATTGGCCTGCTGCGGGCCTGGGTGGATCAGGGCGCGGTGTGGCCGGAGACGGCGTCCGTGGATTCCAGCCAGGCCGCCCGGCGGGATCACTGGGCGTGGAAGGCCCCGGTGCGTCCGGCGCCGCCAGCGTCCGGAAATTCCCTGGATGCCTTCGTCCGCGCGCGGCTGGCTGCTTCGGGTCTGAAACCCGCGCCGGAGACGGACCGGATCACCCTGCTGCGGCGCCTGCATTTCGACCTGACCGGGCTGCCGCCGACGCCGGAGGAGGCCGATGCCTTCGCGGCGGATTCCCGACCCGACGCCGTGGCGCGGAAGGTGGAGGAACTGCTCGCCTCGCCGCATCATGGGGAGCGCTGGGGTCGTCACTGGCTCGACGCCGCCCGGTACGCCGATTCCGACGGGTTTGAGAAGGACAAGCCCCGGTTTGTCTGGGCCTACCGGGACTGGGTGGTGAACGCCCTGAACCGGGATTTGCCCTACGACCAATTCGTCATCGAGCAGCTTGCGGGGGATCTGCTGCCCGGCTCCACGGACGATCAGAAGGTGGCCACCGGATTCCTGCGCAATGCCATGCTCAACGAGGAGGGCGGGGTGGATCCGGAGCAGTTCCGCACCGACGGCCTGATTGACCGCATGGATGCCCTCGGCAAATCCGTCCTCGGCATCACCGTCCAGTGCGCCCAGTGCCACAATCACAAGTACGACCCCGTCTCCCAGGAGGAGTACTACCGGCTCTTCGCCTTCCTGAACAACGACCATGAGTCCAGCCGGGTGTTCTACACCCCGGATCAGCAGCGGCAGGTGAGCGATCTGACCCGCCAGATCCGCGACCTGGAGGAGGGCCTGCGCCACACGACGTCCGACTGGGAGTCGCGGATGGCGGCCTGGGAGGACTCGGTCGCGGCGCCGTCCACGGAATGGCAGGTGGTCGAATGCCAGAACGCCGGGGACAACGGGGAGCGCTTCTACTACCACGCCGACGGCTCGATCCGGGCGGCGAGTTATGCCCCCACCTTCTGGACGGGACGCTTCCGCGGCACCAATCAACTGGCCTCCATCGGCGCCTTCCGGCTGGAGCAACTGACGGATCCCAATCTGCCCTGCAACGGCCCCGGTCGGTCCATCCACGGCATGTCGGCGTTGAGTGAGTTTCGCGTGGAGGCGGAGGATCCCTCCAATCCCACAAACAAGGTGAAGGTGAAGTTCGTGCGGGCGACCGCCGACTTCGAGAATCCCGAGAAGCCGCTGGAGCCGGAGTTCCAGTCGGAAAGCCGCAATCGCAAGGACGGGGACAAGCGCACCTACGGTCCGGTGGCGCACGCCATTGACGGGAAGGACGACACGGCCTGGGGCATTGATGCGGGACCCGGACGACGGAACGTGGCGCGGCAGGCGGTTTTCGTGGCGGAGAGTCCGGTCACCTTCACCAACGCCGCCGGCATCGTGCTGAACTTCCTGCTCGACCAGAAGCACGGCGGGGACAACTCCGACGACAATCAGAATCACAACCTCGGACGCTTCCGCCTCAGCGTCACGGCCTCCACCAACGCCGTGGCGGATTCCGTTCCGGCCGCGGTGCGGCAGATCCTGGGCGTCCCGCGCGCCCAGCGAACGCCGAATCAGGTGGCCGCGGTGTTCCGGTACTGGCGCACGCAGGTCCCGGAGTTCCGTGAGACCAACGACCGCATCGAGGCCCTGTGGAAACAGTGGCCCGAAGGGACGCCCACGCTGGTGCTGGCGGCGCGTCAGGAGCGCGGGCCGGGTGACGAGCGGCGTCCCACGCGGATGTTCAAGCGCGGCGACTGGCTCAAGCCCGGACAGGAGGTCACCTTTGGCGTCCCGGCCTTCCTCCATCCGCTTCCGGAACACGCCGACGACTCGCGGCTCACCCTGGCCCGCTGGCTGGTGGACCGCCGGTCGCCCACCACCGCCCGCGTGGCCGTGAACCGGGTGTGGCAACAGTACTTCGGTATCGGACTCCTGGAGACCCCCGAGGATTTCGGCGTGCAGGCGCCCCTGCCGTCGCATCCGGAGCTGCTCGACTGGCTGGCGGTGGAGTTCATGGAACCGTCCGTTGTGGCGCCCGGCGAGACCGCCCTGGCGACGCCCTGGTCGCTGAAGCATCTGCACCGCCTGATCGTGAACTCCGCGACCTACCGACAGTCCTCGTCCATGACCCCGGAGCTTCTGGAAAAGGATCCCTACAACCGCCTGCTCGCCCGCGGGCCGCGCTTCCGCGTGGAGGGTGAGATCGTCCGCGACGCGGCGCTGTCCGCCAGCGGACTGCTCAATCCCGCCCTGGGCGGCCGCAGCGTGTATCCCCCGGCCCCCGACTTCCTGTTCCAGCCGCCGGCCAGCTACGGACCCAAGGTCTGGACCGAGGAAACCGGACCAGACCGTTACCGTCGCAGCCTGTACGTGTTCAAGTTCCGCAGTGTCCCGTATCCGGTGCTGATGAACTTCGACGCGCCCAACGGGGACTTCTCCTGCGTCCGGCGTCCGCGTTCCAACACGCCCCTCCAGGCCCTGACCTCCCTCAACGAGACGCAGTTCCTGGAGGCGGCACGCGGGCTGGCGCTGAAGACCCTGCGGGATGGCGGGACCACCGATGACGCACGCATCACCTACGCCTTCCGGCGCGTGCTGTCGCGTCCGCCCACCGCGGAGGAACGGACCGATCTCCAGGGACTGTTGGAGCGCCAGCGTCAGCGCATCGCCGACGGCTGGGTGAGTGCCTTTGAGCTGGCGGGCGGGAAGAACGAGCGTCCGGAAGTCCCCGAGGGCGCCACCCCCACCCTGTTGGCAGCCTACACCGCCGTCAGCCGTGCGCTGCTCAACCTCGACGAGGCGATCACCAAGGAATGAAGCCATGAACCCCCTCCACGCAATCGAACACGCCGCCGCCGAGCATCGGCGCCACCGGACACGACGCTGGTTTTTCAAGGACTGCGGCGTGGCCCTGGGAGCCGTCGCGCTGCGCTCGCTGCTGGGTGATCCCCTCGCCGCCGCTGCGGCGTCGGCAGTGCCGGGGAATCCGCTGGCGCCCCGGCGTCCGCCGCTCCCCGCCAAGGCCAAGCGGGTCATCTATCTGTTCATGGCGGGGGCGCCCAGCCACCTGGAGCTTTTCGACTACAAGCCGCAGTTGGCCAAGTTTAGCGGCACCCTGCCGCCGCCGGACCTGCTCCAGGGCTACCGCGCCGCCTTCATCAGTCCGAACGCGACGCTCCTCGGGCCCAAGTATGCCTTCCAGAAGCATGGACGCTGCGGCATGGAGCTCGGGGAACTGCTGCCGCATCTGGGCGGGGTGGCCGACGACATCACGCTGATCCGCTCCATGCAGACCGACGCCTTCAACCATGCGCCGGGCCAGATCATGATGAACACCGGATCGCAGCAGTTCGGACGCCCGAGCTTCGGCGCCTGGACCACCTATGGACTGGGCTGCGAGACCCAGGACCTTCCGGCCTATGTGGTGTTCAGCACGGGCAGCAAGGGCACCAGCGGCGGGGCGTCCAACTGGGGATGCGGCTTTCTGCCGACGGTCCACAACGGAACCCTGTTCCGCACCGGCGGGGATCCGGTGCTGTATCTGTCCAATCCGAAGGGCGTGGACGATGCCCTTCAGAAAGACACCCTGGAGACGGTCAACCGTCTCAACGCGCGCCGGCTGGAGACCGTGGGAGACCCGGAGATCGCGGCGCGCATCAGCGCGTTCGAGATGGCCTACCGCATGCAGCGTGTCGCCCCGGAGGTCATGGATCTCTCGCGGGAGCCGGAACACATCCGCGCGATGTATGGCGCCGAGCCGGGCAAGCCGACCTATGCCAACGCCTGCCTGCTGGCCCGCCGTCTGATCGAGAAGGGCGTGCGGTTTGTGCAGATCTTCCACGAATCCTGGGACCAGCACGGCAACCTGAAGGCCGAGCTCAAGCAGAACTGCCGGGTGACCGACCAGGCGAGTGCGGCCCTGGTGAAGGACCTGAAGCAGCGCGGCCTGCTGGAGGACACCATCGTGATCTGGGGCGGTGAATTCGGCCGCACACCCATGGTGCAGGGCGGGGACGATGGACGGGATCATCATCCCAACGGCTTCAGCTACTGGGTGGCCGGCGGCGGCTTCAAGCCGGGGCTGACCTATGGCGAGACCGACGAACTGGGCTTCAACGCGGTGAAGGACAAGGTGCATGTGCACGACTTTCACGCCACCCTCCTGCACCAGCTCGGCTTCGATCATGAGAAGCTGACCCATCGCTTCCAGGGCCGCGATTTCCGGCTGACCGACGTGCACGGCGAGGTGGTTACCGGGCTCCTGGCTTGAGCCTCCCACGAGGTCACTCTGACTTCCTCTCCGCTGCGAGCGGCTGTCGCCCGGGGTGCCAGGATCTCCACGGTTGGGGGGAGAGTTTGAGCCTCCTCACGTCGGCTCCTACAAGATCACGACCCCGCCCGGGCTCGACCGCGCCGCATCCTGACGTTCTATTGACCGCGTGATCGTTCTGAAGTTTTCGTTGCCCCCACCGATCCGGCGATGGATGCGGCCCGGATTCGCCGGCCTGCTGTTCCTCATCGCCGCGCTCCGCCTGGACGCGGCGGGTCCTGAACTGGATGCCCGTGCGCTGTCTGCTGTGGACCTCGCCGTCAGCAATGCCGTGGCTTCCGGACGCGTTCCCGGCGCCGTGGTGTGGGTGGAGCGCCATGGCGAATCCCATCACCGCGCCCTCGGACGGCGGGCCCTGGTGCCCGCACCCGAGCCGATGAGCGACGACACGGTGTTCGATGCCGCCTCGCTCACCAAGGTGGTCGCCACCGCGCCCGCGGTGCTGCGGTTGGTCGAGCAGGGGCGTGTGGATCTTGAGGCGCCGGTATCGCGGTATCTGCCCGAGTTCACCGGCGGTGGACGCGAGGCCATCACCGTACGGCAATTGCTGACGCATGTCTCGGGGCTGCCGCCCGGACTGCCGCGGGGCGAACCGTGGACCGGACGCTCCCAGGCCCTGGCCCTCGCCGTTTCCGAGCCGTTGTCCGAGGCGCCGGGCACCCGATTCCGGTACAGCGACATCAACTTCATCCTCCTGGGATTCGTGGTGGAGGCGGTGAGCGGCGAGCCATTGGATGCCTTCTGTGACCGGGAGATCTTCCGTCCGCTGGGCATGCGCTCCACCGGATTCCGCCCGTTTGTCCCCACCGGTCCGCTCGACCTGCCGGCGATGCCGCCCACCCCGGAGGCGGTTGCATCCATCGCCCCCACCGAGGTGCTCACCAACGGCTGGGTGCTGCTCGGCGTGGTCCATGATCCCACCGCGCGCCGCCTGGGAGGGGTTGCGGGGCACGCGGGATTGTTCACCACGGCGCCGGACCTGGCCCGTTTCTGCCGCCTGTTCCTCAACGGCGGGTCGCTGGAGGGTGTCACGGTGCTCTCACCTGCCACGGTGCGGCAGATGACCTCGGTGCAGTCACCGCCGGGACTGCCGCGGCGCGGTCTGGGTTGGGATCTGGATTCGCCCTACGCCGGCCAGCGCGGCTCGCTGTTTCCCCTGGGCGGCTTTGGGCATACCGGATGGACCGGGACCTCGGTGTGGGTGGATCCGTTTTCCGAAACCTTCGTGCTGCTGTTGTCCAATCGAAACCATCCGACCGAGGACGGCAGCGTACTCGCCCTGCGCCGGGAGGTCGGCACGCTGGCGGCCCGGGCGGTGCGGGGTTTTGACTTTGCGTCCGTGAAGGGCGCCCTGCCGGCCCAAGGCGAAACGACCGCCCGCCCCTCCACCCCGGCCGTCGCCTCCGCTGCTCTTCCGGCGGTGCCGGCGCCGGCCCGTGCTGCGGCCGCGAAGGGGACCTCCGCTGCGCTCAACGGTGTGGATGCCCTGGCCGACTCGGATTTCGCCGCGTTGCGCGGTCTGAAAGTCGGGCTGATCACCAATCAGACCGGTCGGGACCGCCATGGCCGGTCCACCGTGGATCTGCTGCGCGCCGCCCCCGGGGTGACGCTGGTGGCCCTGTTCAGCCCGGAACACGGCATTCGCGGCGTCCTGGATCAGGAGGCGATCGGTGACGGCACCGACGCCCAGACCGGGCTTCCGGTGTACAGCCTCTACGGGGAACGTCGCGCCCCCACTCCCGGGCAGCTCGCCGGTCTCGACGCCCTGGTCTTTGACATCCAGGACATCGGCTGCCGGTTCTACACCTACATCTCCACCATGGGGCTCTGCCTGGAGGCGGCGGGCCGGGCCGGACGGCGCTTCATCATCCTCGACCGGGTCAATCCCATCGGGTCCACGGTGGAGGGACCTGTGGCCGCCGGCGAACGGAGCTTTGTGGCCTGGCACGAAATTCCGCTCCGCCACGGCATGACCGTGGGTGAGCTGGCGCGGCTGTTCAATGCCGAGCGCGGCTTCGGTGCCGATCTTACCGTGATTCCGGTGCGCGACTGGACCCCGGGGCAGTGGTTTGACCAGACCGGTCTTCCCTGGGTGAACCCGTCGCCCAACATGCGCAGCCTGACGGCCGCCACCCTGTATCCGGGCGTGGGACTTCTGGAGTTTTGCCGCGTGTCGGTGGGGCGCGGCACGGCCACTCCCTTCGAGCTGCTGGGCGCTCCCTATGTGGACGAGACCGCGCTCACCGGGGAGTTGAACCGTGCGGGGCTGGAAGGGGTCCGGTTTGAGCCCGTGCGCTTCACGCCGGACGCCAGCGTGTTTGCCGGACAGGAATGCCGGGGCGTGCGGCTGGTGCTCACCGATCGGGACCGGTTCCGATCTGCGGATCTGGGAGTCACCCTGGCGACGGTGCTGCATCGCCGGCATCCCGAGCAGCTCCAGCTCGACAAGATGCAGCGACTGCTCGGCAGCTTGCCCGTCCTGGATGCCATCCGCGCGGGGCAGTCGCCTGCGGTGATCCGCGGTCTCTGGCAGGCGGATCTCGCCCGATTTGAAGAACGCTGCCGTCCGCACCTGCTCTACCCACGGTAGCGGTGAGGGAGCCCGGATGAGTCGCCCTCCGTTCTCGACAGCCGGAGGCGTCGCCGTAGCGTTTCCGAAGTTCAATGGATGTACTGACCCTCACTCTGGGGCATTCGCCGGATCCGGACGATGCCTTCATGTTTTATGCGCTGGCCAAGAACCTCCTGCCCACGCCGGGGCTGCGGTTTGAACACATCCTCCAGGACATCCAGACGCTCAACGAGCGCGCCACGCGCGGGGAACTCGACATCTCCGCCATCAGCATCCACGCCTACGCCTATGTGAGCGACTCCTACGCGCTGCTGCCCAGCGGGGCGAGCATGGGCGACGGCTACGGGCCGATGTTGGTGGCCCGGCGTCCGTACACCCGGGAGGAGATCGCGGGTCTCCGGATCGCCGTGCCTGGAACGATGACCAGCGCGTTCCTGGCGCTGCAGTTGTGGATGGGGCGTCCCGCCCGCGATCTTCAATGCGTCGTGGTGCCCTTCGACCAGATCTTCATGGCGGTCAAGTCGGGCGCCGCCGACGTGGGCCTGATCATTCACGAGGGGCAGCTCACCTACCAGAACGAGGGGCTGGTGCTCTGCGAAGACCTGGGTGTCTGGTGGGGACGGGAAAATGACGGCCTGCCCCTGCCGCTCGGCGGCAATGTCATTCACAAGCGCCACACTCCGGAACTGCGCCGGCGGGTGAGCGACATCCTCACCGCCAGCATCCGGTACAGCCTGGACCACCGCCCCGAAGCCGTGGCCCACGCCCTGCAGTGGGCCCGCGACATGGGCCATGAACTCGCCGACCGCTTCGTCGGGATGTACGTCAACCACTGGACGCGCTCCTACGGCGAGAAGGGGCGCGAGGCGGTGCGCCTCCTCGATCAGGTGACGCAGCCGGGATTCCACGACCCAGCGGGCGGGTTGCTCCCGGGCCGGGCCGGCGTCGTCGATCCAGGCCTGCAGGGCGACGATCTCGCGGCGGAT